>JAYTWO010000163.1:0-2966 GCA_043743415.1 Planctomycetota bacterium | reverse complement strand
GCGCGGGTACTCGAACTGATCGGCGATGTGCAGGACAAGAACGTGCTGATCGTGGACGACTTCACGATCTCCGGAGGCACGCTAATCTCGATGGCCGAGGTGTGCCAAAGCCGAGGGGCCAAAGACATCTACGCCGCAGTCTCGCACGGGGTGTTGACGCGCGATGCCGGGGAGAAGATTGCCGCCAGCCCGATCAAGAAGCTGTTCATGACTGACACAATCGAGATCAAGGGCATGGTGCTGCCGGAGAACGTGAAGGTGGTGTCCGTGGCGAGGCTCTTCGCCGAAGCGATCCAATCGATCCACGACCGCACCAGTGTGTCGCAGCTGTTTCCGGATGGGCCGGTGGCTTGAGTCCAGTCATCAGTCAGAAGCACGATGTCGCACACCAAAGCCCAGGGGTTGCAACCCCTGGGCTTTCCCTCTGTCGATCAACCATCAACCCTCAACCCTCCTCCTCATGCCCACCCCCTCTCATCGTGACGTTCGCATGCGGGGATTTGCCTCGCGACGGACTGTGGCGGAGGCGTGGGACTGGCTCGATCGGGTCGTTGATCTGTTGCCAGCGGAATCGGTCGCGATCACCGAGGCCACGGGCCGCGTTCTGGCTGAGGCACTCGTCGCCGGGATCAACGTGCCCGCGTTCGAACGCTCGGCAATGGACGGGTATGCCCTCCTGGCCGATGAGACAATCGGCGCGGGGGATTACTCGCCGACCGAGTTCCGCATCATCGGCCAGAGCTACCCCGGTCGACCGTGCAGCGAGTCCGTCGTCCCCGGCACCTGCGTCCGCATCATGACCGGGGCTCCGTTGCCCGCCGGAGCCGATGCGGTCGTGCCGGTCGAGAACACGCGCGAGACCCCGACCGGGATTGAAGTCACTGAGGCCATCCCCCGCTCCAAGCACGTCGGGCGAATCGGTGAGGATATTTCCGTTGGCCAGACCGTCCTATCGCTGGGCCGCCGTCTTCGCCCGCAAGATGTGGCCGTCGCCGCCTCGCTCGGCATGGCTCAGTTGTCGGTGTATTGCCAGCCGCGCGTGCGAGTTTTGCTGACTGGCAACGAACTCGTCCCGCCGGGCCAACCGCGCGGGCCATTCCAGATCTACGACGCGAACTCGCTGATGCTGCGCGGACTGGTCCCGCGCGATGGCGGCATCATCGAGAGCGTGCAGTACCTCCCAGATGAACCGGCAACGATTCGCGCCGCATTGTCAGCACCGGGGGCGGACGTGACCCTGATCTCGGGCGGCTCCAGCGTCGGGTCCGAAGACCATGCTCCCCAGTTGGTTGCCGAACTCGGTGAGCTACCGATTCACGGGATCGCCATGCGGCCCAGCAGCCCGGCGGGACTGGGGCGCATCGGGGCAGCTCTCGTCGTGCTGCTGCCGGGGAATCCGGTGTCGTGCCTGTGTGCGTATGACTTCTTCGCGGGTCGCGCGATCCGCCAGATGGGAGGCCGTTCCGCCGACTGGCCGTATCGTCGGTCGGTCGAGAAGCTGGCCCGCAAGCTGGTCTCGGCGATTGGTCGTGTCGACTACTGCCGAGTGAAGCAGACTCCCGAGGGGATCGAGCCACTGGCCCTCAGCGGGGCGTCGGTTCTCTCCTCGACGACGCGGGCCGATGGGTTCGTGGTCGTCCCCGAGATGAGTGAAGGCTACGCCCCCGGCAGCGAGGTCACGGTCTATTGGTATGATTGAAAACCATTCGAGCAATACTGGTCGTATTTCGCTCCGCGAAAGACCGTTCTTTCTCGATGTATAAGGCGAGCGGCGACTCGTATTTTACCCGTGGGATAGGCTTCCAGCCTGTCGTTTCACTTAAGAATGACAGGCTGGAAGCCTATCCCACGGTATTGTTTCATCCGCCGATCGCCTAAGGCGACACGCCCGTTGGGCAACTCTCTGCGATTCACATTGTCGGTGGCGTGCCGATGGCGTAGAACGTGTGACGGATTCACCCCTCTCCCCACAGGCCCTCTCGTGTCCTCTCGCTGGCAATTCATCGGGTTGCTGTTCTGGCTGGCCAGTGGTCCCTGGGCGGTGGCCAGTGACGAAGCGGAGCTGGCGGGGTACTTTGCGGGATTGCGGGCCCAGGGTCTGTTTCGAGTCGCTGAGGAGTACGCACTGGCTCGACTGGCGGAGCCGGAGGTCAGTCCTGCTCTGCAAGCCATTCTGGCGGTCGAGCTGTCGAAGGTCTTCGCCGCCCATGCCGCCGAGGCGGGTTCGGAGACCGAAGCCCACGAACTCTGGACGCGGGCCGGGGAGTCGATCACTCCGCTCCTCGGGCTGCGGGACAATCCCCGCTGGGTCACGCTGCGGGCGCGACAGGCCACGCTCCCGTGTGATCGCGCCCTCTCCGAGTTCTGGAGTCGCCAGCTCGCTCCCGACTCGGAGCCGCAGCGAGTCGCCGCTCTTCAGTCTGCTCGCGCGGCTCTCGCCGAGTTGCAAACCGCAACGACCGATCTCAAGAGGATCGCATCGACTGCAGCTCGGGGGACGAAAATCGCACCGGGTTCTCCCACCACAGCCGAGCTACGGCGACTGGGCGATGAGATCGAATACCTGATCGTGCGCATGAACCTCAACGTCGCCCGCCTGTCTCCCACGGGGGCGGACCGAGCTGCGGCACTGCTCAATGCGGAGCAAGGCAGCATCGCCCTCGCGCGACGGGTGAACAGCGACTTCGTCTGGCCCGCGCGGTTCGCGCGGGCCGAGGCGATGCGGTTGCAGGGAGAGCCCGAGAAGGCATTCTCCTTCGCGAAATCGCTGCTCACTCCCGACCTCTCCCCCGAGTTGACGGATGCTCTCGTCGCGGAACAAGCCCGCGCGCAGCTGGCCCTGAACTCCCCCGCCGAGGCCATGGTGATCATTCTCGAACGGGGACGCACGCCCGGCCCCCTTGCCCCCGAGTTGCGGGCGATCATGATGGAATGCCTGCTCGCCACGATTCAGGCGGCTCAAAACC
>JAYTWO010000162.1:0-4660 GCA_043743415.1 Planctomycetota bacterium | reverse complement strand
ATGGCTCGAAGACGACGCGACTGACGAAGGACGCCTTCATCGATGGCAAGGCGAACCACTGCGACTGGTGCCCGAACGGCCAGCCGCTGAAGTACCGCGCGGCGACGAAGAAGAGGTCGACGTAGGGTGGGACAAGCTCGCTTTGGAGCGCTGGCCCACCCTGTGCGACGTGGTCTGGCGGGCGATGGTGGGCCTGCGCCCAAAGCGGCTGGTCCCACCCTACGATGCCTCAATACTCCACCTTCATCGCGATCGGCATGACGACCTGATCGAAGCGCATGCCCAGCGCATGGCGACTCCCGAGGCCAAGCAAAAGTACGCCGCCCGCCGCCATCGCGGCGAGCGCCCCTTCGCGCAGATCAAGCACCACTTCGGCGCGAGACAGTTCCTGCTGCGCGGCTTGAAAAAAGTTCGCATCGAGTGGACCTGGCTGGTGAGCGCGTTCAACATCCGCACCCTCATGCCCCTGATCCAAGCCCGCCCCAGCCCCGACCCGGAGACCATCATCGCCGCTCCCTGACCACAACTCGCCTCGCCTCGCCGTCTCGCCCCCCTTGAGCCCCGTCTCGCACCAGGGGAAGGGGGAAACCCAGGATCCGTGGAAAACAACTAATAAAAACAACAGGCCGTCACGCGTCGGGTGACTGATCTGGCTACCGTCATTGAGCGAATGCACCGGTCACAAACTCCACCACCCGCCAGTCGAGCCAGCGGGCATCCAAGTCGCCGGGCGATCTCCCGACATACCCCAGATGTCCCCCTCCGCGCGTGATGACCTGTTGGATGGATTCTGGCCAGTACACCCGCTGCTCGTGGAACATCTCCACCGGCACCAGCGGGTCATCCTCAGCTGTCAGGATCAGGGTCGGGACTTGGATGCGAGGGATCTGGGAGAGGGAGCTGGCGTGCTGATAGTAGGCCGCCGCATCGGGGTAGCCTCCGTGGGGGGCGGTGAAGCGGTCGTCGAAGTCGTAGAGCGTGCGGGGCAACGGATCGGGGAGCGCGGCGAAGTCGGGGCGGAGGGTGGACTGCTGGCGAACGTGTCCAATGAGGGCCTTGACGAAGTGCTGGTCGTACGCGAGGTTGAGCGGTCGTTCGAGGATTTTGATGCTGCGAGCGAGGTCAATCGGTGGGTTGATGGCGATGGCTCGCTGGACCGAGGAGGGGACGTGCGGACCCTCCTCGCCCAGATACTTGAGCAGCAGGTTGCCACTGAGCGACATGCCAAACAGGGTCAACGGGGAGGGGGCGTGGGATAGGCTTCCAACCTGTCGATCGCCTCCCCCCTCTCCCTCACCATCGGTGTGGAGTTCAGGGTGTGTGTGGCTGTGGGGGAGAGGGCCGGGGTTCCGTTCGTCACTCGAATCATTGATCGTCAATCGGTTCGCGGTATTGACAGGCTGGAAGCCTATCCCACGGGGCTCTCGGCACCACTCGATCACGGCCTGCACGGCGGCCTTCAGATCGCCCGAACGCCCCGCGTGATACGGGAGTCGAGCCAGCCCGGCCCCGGCCCCACAACTCCGCAGATTCAATCGGAAGACCCGCACGCCACGCTGCACCAGCTTGGCAGTCACCCGCACGAGAAACGGGTTGCGGGCACAGCCGCTCAGCCCGTGCATCATCAGGATGGCCGGATCGCCCGCCTGCCATGGTGAGGGCCGGTCGTCCAGTGCGACCAGAGCATCGCCATCGGGAAGCACGATCCGTCGGGCGATCCCCTGCTCGGGGGGCTGCGGCCCCTTCCAGAACACCGCCGAGAGCGTCTGCGCGTGTCCCCCCGGCAACCACCAGGCCGGGCGGAAGTGGCGAAGTCGGGCAACCCAGTGGGGATCAATCATAGGGAGTGGGGAGTGGGGAGTAGGGAGTGGCTACCTTCGCCAGAAGGTGGGCGATCCGGAGTCGACATGGCCGCAGCCGGATGGCTCGGCGTGAGTCGACGGGTTGATTCGAACGCTGGTTCCGGCCCCCCACGTTCTGGCAAACGTAGCGACGGGTCAATCCCAGGCGGTGATCTGCATCCCGCGTTTCAGCGGCGAACCATCGGGGCCGGGGAGCAGGACTTGTTCGCTCAGTGTGCCGCGTGTCTTGACTCCGAAGCGGGTCTCGTTGAGGACGCCATCGGCTTGCTTGTCGGCCTTGAGCCGGTCGTAGACCTCTTTCGGGACTTGTTCTCCCCATTGAGTGACTGTCTTCAATTCACCGGTCTCGGCGCTCGGGATGTTCTGGGACAAGAGGTGTCCATTCTTGGAACGGGCTTCGACAATCACGTAGTAACTCAGGGCTCCCGGTCCCCCCGCTTCCCAATTGCGAGTCGCCGCACTGTCGCGTCCCTCGCCCGTGACGATCTGGAGTTCGTACTGCTCTTCCAGCGTCGCCAGCAGTTCCCCCATTCGCGCCTTCGACTGCTGGATCGCTGCGACGTGGCCCGTGGCCTCGACCGCATGAAACTCATTCGTCAGTTCATCGACGGCGTGCAGGGCCGCCGCGTCATGCTTGGCGCTGACATGCAATCGCTCCAGGACGCTGCGGGCCTCCTGCTCGGCTTGATGCAGGGCTTGCGTGGCCCGAGACTGCGGCGACCACGGCATCGCCGGATTCAAGAACGCCAGCCACACTCCCAGACCGATGGCCCCCAAGGCCGCAAGCACACTCGCGACCGTCACCCGCCAGACATACAGCTCCGCCAGAAACCGACTGAACCCCCACGGCGGATCGCGGTAGATGTGCAGGTTGTCAAAGTACAGCTGGATCGCCACATCGACCTCGGCAGCCGTGACGGTATCGCCAGCGACCTGGGCCGAGGCGATCAACCGCTCGCGAATTCGGGCCCGCGTCTCCTCGATCTGAAACTGCTGCTCGACCGTCAGTTGCTCCTCGCGGATCGCGCGGGCCACGTCCATGATCTGCAGCATCTCGTGGAGGCTGAGATGGGTGTCAGCGGAAGACGGGGCAGGAGTGCTCACGAGGGACGACCGATGAGGCAGGGAGGCAGATCCAGGGAGGCTCCGTGGCCGGAACCGCCTTCAGTCTGGTCGCAGAACGCCGGAATGAAAAGTGAGTCGCAGGGCAGAGGACGATCTTGGGTATGCACCCGCATTGTAGGCAGCTAATTGTCTCTGCCTCCTCTCCCCACTGCCTGCGTGACTGACCGGGAGGGTGTGGCTGTGGGGAGAGGGGCAGAATCTCGGTTCATCCGACTATTTGAGCGATAACACGACCGCCCGCGACCTCCCGTACCTGGCCAACGCCAAGTCCAAGCCCGTCAGCGTCGTGCTGGCTGAGGCCAAGGCGATGCTACAGGCCATCGAAGACTCGCTGGGCGGCGAACGCCAGCCGTTCCAGCGCATCACAGATGCGGAGTTGGCCACCGGTATGTTCGATCTCACGTACCTGATCGAAGGCGTCCTAGTGAGGGATCAACCGGCGGGGCTGTCATGAGGGGGTCAACTCGCCGGTTGGCTGGCCAAGTCGCCGACCACCTCGCTCACCCCCTGGTGGTCGAAGATCACCGGCACCCCGCCCAGAGCGGCGAACAGAGCCACCCCGTCACGCTCCAGGATGGCCTCCGGGTGGTCCAACTCGAACCGGCTGTCGCTCACGGTCACGATCGTGAACGGACGGAACGGGGTCCGGCCCCTGAACGTCCGAATGGCCGCCGCGAACACTTCCTGGTCCATGACCGCCCCCCAAAAAAGACCCCGAATACAACTTGGCAGTCATACTACCAAGGCTGGGGGACAGCAAACTGCGCACGGTCGCTATGACTGGAGCGACTTCTGCCCGCCGAACAGTCAGTTCAGCCCCAGCGTTGAAACGGTTGGTGAATTTCGGGTGTCCCAGGCGCGACAAAATCCTGGTTTTCTCCTCGGGAATGACCACATCGGAAGCCGGGACCGTCAGCCCTTGTGCGCCGAACTACACGACGGACTCACCGGCCGCCGCTCGCTGACGATCTGCTGCCAGCCGCCACTTCGCGGGCTGGCCATCCCAGAACGCCAACACTGTTCCACCGCCCCTTCGGTCCGTAGAATGCGGACTTCCATTGACCCACCCGGTCCGCCGGTCTCAGACGTTCAGGCAGTCGTTCCATGCTCGAAGGCATCACGAAGTCGCTCACCGAATCGCTCGGCAGCATGTTTCGCGGCAAGCTGAGCGAAAGCAACATTCGCGAGGGAATGCTCAAGGTCCGGCAAGCCCTGCTCGAGGCCGATGTCAATTATGACGTGGCCAAGAACTTCTGCGACAAGGTCACGGAAGAGGCCGTGGGGGAAAAAGTCCTCAAGTCGTTGAACCCGACCGAGCAGATCATCTCGATCGTGTTTCAGGAACTCATCAACCTGATGGGGCCGGTCGACCACTCGATTGAGATCCGGCGCGGCGAGCTGACCATCCTCATGATGTGCGGGCTGCAAGGCTCGGGCAAGACCACCACCTGCGGCAAACTCGCCAAGATGCTGAAAGAGCAGGGGGCCAAGCCGATGCTCGTGGCCGCCGACCTCCAGCGGCCCGCCGCCATCGAGCAGCTGCGCGTGATCGGCGAGCAGATCGGGGTGCCGGTGTACTCGGAAGACCCGGCGAATTCGAATCCGGTGAAGGTCTGCCAGAACAGCCGCAAGGCTGCGGAGAAGCAGGGTTGCAACATCCTGATCCTCGACAC
>JAYTWO010000161.1:0-3686 GCA_043743415.1 Planctomycetota bacterium | reverse complement strand
GCATGGAACTACCCGCGAATGCTGCTACAGTGTCGATTCTGTGGCTGGCCGAGTGGTCGGCCCACTGCACCCCCTGCTGGTGGTCCCCGTGCCGACTCGCATTGATCTGACGTTTTCCGCCCTGCGTGCTGCTGGCCAGATGGCGTTCATGCCGTTTGTGACAGCGGGCGATCCGGACATGGCCACGACGGGGGCGTTGATTCGCGAGCTGGCCTCGCGCGGGGTGGATCTGATTGAGGTCGGGTTTCCGTATAGCGACCCGATCGCCGACGGGCCGGTGATTCAGTCGTCGTACACGCGGGCCTTGAACAAGAAGCTGACCGTGCAGCAGATCTTTCATGAGATTTCGTCGCTCGACACCGCGAATCTGCCGCCGCTGGTGGCGATGGTGTCGTATGCGATTGTCTTCCGCAGGGGGATTGTGAAGTTCGTTCAGCAGGCCCAAGAGGCTGGATTCGCGGGGTTCATTATCCCGGATCTGCCGGGGGACGAGGCTGCGGAGATGCACGCCCTGGTCACGGGGGCCGGGCTGGATCTCATCCAACTCGTGGCCCCCACCACGCCGCCCGAACGAGTTCGCCAGATCGTTCAGCACAGCTCCGGGTTCGTCTACTGCATCGCGGTCGCGGGCACGACCGGGGTGCGCGAGACGCTGGCGGCTCCGCTCATCGAACAGCTCACCTGGCTCAAGGAGGAGACGAACCTCCCACTGGCCGTCGGCTTCGGACTGAGCAAGCCCGGACAGCTGGGGCCGATCAAGGGGCTGGCCGATGGGGCGATCGTCGGGTCGGCGATTGTGCGGCACCTGGAGGCTTTGTCTCAACCCGGAGCGAATGTGGCCGATGTCCTGCGGCGGACCGGCGAGTACGCGGCGACGATGGTGGCGGCCGCTCACGCGGCGGGTTGATGGTTTACCGACCAGAGGGATTTGGCTTCGCCGATTGCACATGCCCCCTCTATCGATCAACCACAAACCATTAACGATAAACCCTCTTCCCTTCCGTCGATCAACCATAAACCCTCTTCATGTCCTACCCGATCAAGCCTTCCGAATCTCTCGACCCATCGATCACATCGATCCAGCCGGGGGGCGGGGATGTGATGGAGGTCGAACTGGCGTGGGGGCGAGTGCGACGGTGGTATCTGAAGACGTTCCGCAAGGGGTACGTTGAGGAGATGGCCCGCGTGCGGCGGGGGACCACGAACACCGCCCCGCACGAGGTGCTCGACCCTCGCGATGTGAAGTATTACCGTAACCTCGGTGGCTACTCGTGGGACCGCAAGGACGACCCATTCGCGTGGCGGGACAACATCCCGTTCGCCCGGCTCGGACTGGCAGAGCTGTTCATCTATTCGTTCCTCACATTCGGCTGGGCGGGGATCACTGCTTTTGCACTGGTGCGGTTCCCTGATTCGCCATGGCTCGGGATTTTGGGGTGGCTGCTGGTGGCCACGCTGACGGTGATCGGCCTGCTGATCGTGTGGTTCTTTCGCAATCCGCAGCGGCGAATTCCCGAGGGGGACCAGCTCGTGGTCTCGCCCGCCGACGGTAAATTGGTGTTGATCGAGCGGGTCGAACACGATGAGTACATCGGCGGCCCAGCTGTGAAGTTCGGGATCTTTCTGTCGATCTTCAACGTGCATACGAACCGCACGCCGATCGCCAGCCGCGTCGTGAAGATCGCCTACTTCAAGGGGAAGTACCTCAATGCCCTCAAGCCCGAATCGGCAAAGGTCAACGAGAAACTCGAACTGAGCATCCAGGGAACGCAGGCTCCCTTCCGCCCCATGATCGTCCGCCAGATCGCCGGAGCCATCGCCCGCCGGATCGTCTGCTGGGTCCGGCCCGGCGAAGAGCAACTGAGCGGCAGTCTGTTCGGGATGATTAAGTTTGGCTCGCGGACGGAATTGGTGCTGCCAGATGAGCCGGGTCTGGAAATCGTCGCGAAGCTGGGGGACGCGGTACGGGGTGGGTCGACGATCATGGCGCGGTATGCGGAGTCGACTTCCGGGGATTGAATCCGACCAGTGAATCAGAGTCGACTTTCGCTTCGCGAAAAACGTCCTTTCGCGGGGCGAAAGGCGACTCTCTCAGCAGGTCAAGACGTGTGCGTCGCACTCCGTGCCCTGCGGGGAGCGGCTCAGGCTTCCATGGGGATCGGTTCGCGAATCCCGCTGGCTCGCAAGGCTCCGGAACTCAGGTAACGGCGGGTCGCCTCCATCACCTCCGGATTCCACGGTTGAAACGAGTGCAGAGCCCGCACAGCCAGGTAGTCCACCGCTCCGGGCAATCGGGCACTTTGCACCGTGACCACCCCGTCGTCGTCGCCGGGTATCAGCGGGTTGAACCCGTCCGGGGTGCCCTTCGCTCCCGCGATGACGGCATACTCCATCGTGGGCAGGGGGAGCGTGCTGATGAACTCCTCGGGGTCCGCCACGAGTTGTTGACCGGAGGGGCCCAGAATCAGTTGAAACAACAGATTCTTCTTCAGCATCGAGGCCATCTCGGCCCCGCTGTTGGGTGTCCCGATCATCAGCAGCCGACGCATGCGCGGGTCGGAGTATTGCTGACACCAGCGACGCACGACCAATCCGCCCATGCTATGCCCGATCAAATGGATGTGCTCGATCCCGTCGAGCGTGGCGATCACTTCTTGCAACTGATCGGCGAAGTCACTGATCGACTGTTGTGTGCTCGGGTAGTCGAAACTGATGAAGGTGTAGTCGTCCGGCTCCAGCACGCGCTGCAACTCGGTCCAGGATTTGGAGGACCGCAGAATGCCGTGCAGGGCGATCACCGCAGTCCCGCTCATCGGTTCCAGC
Organism: Planctomycetota bacterium; assembly: GCA_043743415.1. Taxonomy (GTDB): domain Bacteria; phylum Planctomycetota; class Planctomycetia; order Planctomycetales; family Planctomycetaceae; genus TH-plancto1. Next base: position 863 of record JAYTWO010000161.1, on the reverse strand, counting down.
TGGCGTATGGCCTTCTCCTGAGCGAGGGCCAGCCGACACTCCTCCCGCGTTCCCCAGGCTCGGCGCATGTCGGACGGGTCGAGCAGCCGACAATGCCCGGAGTAGACATGCTTTTGAATCCGCCACCCGCGAAAGAACTGGCAATCAGCCCAGAACTGCCGCCCGCCCAGCGTGGGCATCGGGATGTTAAACCGACCACTGCTCATTGTGTCTGCCCTCTGTCTCACTGCTTGCGAGTGTTTGCGAGTGTTTGCGAGCCGTCACCAGATGTGTTCCGTGGGGACAGACTATCAGAATGAGCGGAGTGATACATCACTTGGTGTCTGGTGACATGAATTCGTCCGAACGCCAGAGCATTCCACGATCACCCGTGCGCTCCCACTGTCGTACGGACGCCCACGTCCGTACCGCCCGGACCGAGTGTCCGGTCAAGGCTTGATTTTGGGGTTGTGGCCTGCCTGATGGGAGGGCGAAGCTCCTGCTGAGCCGCGAGCCAGGGGACGCGCGAACTGGTGTGAGCGGCTCGGCAGGAGCCTCGCCCTCCCGATGGCGGCGAACTCCACAATCCAGCGTTGACATGGCACTCGGGGGCCAGGCTGCGAAAGCGCACACCCAATTGTGGAATGCTCTCGCTGCGTGGGAGCCTCAGATGGCAGTAGCCCCAAAGTTGTCGCTCCACCATGTGGTACGACGATCCGGAGTCGGATGGAGTTAGTGCGTGCATCAGAAAAGAAGTCAGAGATCCAACAGGATCCCTGTCATCACGTCACCTCGAATGAGAAGCCTCGATCCAGCGCCTCGGAAATGTGAAACGCAGAGGACGCTGAGAATCGCATTCCTTCCGAACTCTGGGTCCTCAGCGT
>JAYTWO010000160.1:0-3342 GCA_043743415.1 Planctomycetota bacterium | reverse complement strand
GCGAGAGTCTGGCCTTTCGCGGAGCGAAAGACGACTCTCTGGTCTGCCCACTGATGACAGGCTGGAAGCCTATCCCACGAAAGCCTATCCGTTCCCATTCGCCGCTCACTTCACCCGAGCGACTGACTCCCTTCTGAATCCCGATAACCACTCAAGTCCTGTCTGGAACATCATGTCGACTGGAGCTTCCCCCGCCTCGGAACCGAGTTCGGTCAGGACCGCTTATGCGTTCCTGCGACCGCTGCCCTCGGTCCGCGCGGAGGAAGAGGTCCAAGCTCATCCGGCCGCTGTTCGGAACCGCTGGGACCGCCTGTTTCCCAGCACGACCGGCGTCCAAGAGGCCGGATCGGCGCTCAACGTCACCGGCCTGCAACTGGGCGACTATGTGATTCAGTCGCGGATCGGACGCGGCGGGATGGGCGCGGTCTTCCGAGCCAGCGACCTGCGACTGGATCGCGTCGTGGCTCTCAAGATTCTGGCCCCCGAGTACACGCGCGACCCCGCCTGCGTTCAGCGTTTTCAGAACGAGGCCCGCGCCGCTGCCAAACTCGACCACGAGAACATTGCCCGCGTGTTTGCCTCGGGCGAGGATGGCGGCCAGTACTACATCGCCTTTGAGTATGTCTCGGGAACCAATGTCCGGGACATGATTCAGCAGCGCGGCACGCTGACCTCAGCCGAGACGGTCAACTATGTACTCCAAATGGCCGAAGCGCTGCGGCACACGAGCGCCGCGGGCGTGGTCCACCGCGACATCAAGCCCTCGAACATCATCATCACGCCGTCGGGGAGAGCCAAGCTGGTCGACCTCGGACTGGCCCGACATCGGACGCAAGGGGAGGACGACCTCACGGTGCAGGGCACGACGCTGGGCACCTTCGACTACATCTCACCCGAGCAGGCTCTCGACCCCCGCAACGTCGATGTGCGGAGCGACCTGTACTCGCTCGGCTGCACCGCGTATCACATGCTGACGGGCGAGCCGCCGTACAGCCGGGGGTCGATGTTCCAGAAGGTTCTCGACCACCACAAAATGGAAGCCCCGGACGCATCGGCCAAGAACCCGCTCGTGCCGCAGGCTCTGTCGCACATCATTCGCCAGATGATGGACAGTCAGGTGGAGAACCGGTATCAGCGCCCGGAGGATCTGGTCCGCGATTTGTTGCCACTGGCGACCGCGCTGGGGGTTCCCTCGCGCACGGGATTGTGGGCTGAAATGGCTCCGCCGCGCTTCTCCTGGGCGGAGCATCGCGGTTGGATATTGGCGTTGAGTCTACTGGCCGTGATTGGGGTCGTGGCGAGTTTGCCTCCGAAAGAGGTGGCCCCACTCGCGAGTTCAGCAGCAGCGATCATCCCCCCCGTGGTACACCTCAATCCACCCGGTGCAGGATCGCCTGCTCACAATGTGCCGACAACCATTCCGGCCTTGCCGACAGCACCCACGACCACGCAGACCGGAGATCCCCCGCCCTCCCTCACGCCAGTCCCGCGCGGGATCAAGAGTGGCACCCTCATCGGGGCCAACCTGGGACCAGCACGGCTCGTCCCCGACCCGCCCGAAGACACTCTGCTGACCTCGCGGGGACCGGATTCCACAAACGTCCCGACTCTGCCTCAGCCGACCGCTGATGAGCATGTTTTCTGGGCGATCAGCTCGGGTATGGACGGGTCCAGCAGTGATCCGAAGTCGTATCCAACTCTCGAAGCGGCCTGCCTGGAGGCTCCCGATGGTTCGACGATTGAACTGCGGTTTGATGGCGATTCACGGATCCAGAAACCGATCCGGATTGAGGGCAAATCCTTGCGGATTCGGGCGCAGGCGGGGCGGCGTCCCGTGTTGCAGTTCGATGCACCGGGGCAGCTTGGACTGCCAGTTACCTCGCAGATGATCTCCGTCGTGAATGGGGGATTGGAGGTGTTCGATGTCGACATTGTGTTCCGGGTGCCGCGCGGTCGGTCGGTCGATCGCTGGAGCATTTTCTCGCTGGAATACGCCAAGCAGGTCACGCTGCGCGGCGTGTCGGTGACCCTCGAAAATGCGTTGAAGCAACAGCCTTGCACCCTGTTCGAACTGAAGGCTCCCAGCGGAACACTGCTGGAGCGGATGATGCCGGAGAGCATGATGCCGGGGCCGATCCAGATTCAGATTTCCGAGTCGGTATTTCGCGGAGAGGCGGACGGGTTCCGCCTGACCGAAGCCCGGGATGCCCGCATCGAGATCTCTCACAGTGCCTGGGCTCTTTCGGGAACTCTGCTGGCGATCGACACTCGCAACAGCGTGCAGATGGCGACCTCAGTGGAACTGCCGCCGTGCCAGTTGAAGCTCAATCATGTGACCGCCGTGGTGGACGGTCAATTGATCTCCATCGAGGCGGGTGAAGCGGGCGTGGCTCCCACAGTCGATGTCCGGTGTGACAATTCTCTGATTAGTTTGTTACGCCCCGAGCAGCCGATGATCTCGATGGCGGGGCCGGTGGAGATGGAGGAGTGGCTGGATCGGCTCGTTTGGAAGGGGAATTCGAATTATCTCGATGTCTCCGGCCCGTGGTGGGTGATCTCCGCTGTTCGCTCTCTCAACGCCCCGAACCGAATCTTTAACGCTGCCGACTGGAGCCAGCACTGGAGCAGTTCCGGGAACATCGCGATCGACCGGAATGTGTTTGAGTCGATCGAAGCCTGGGAAACTCCGGTGTTCCATGGGGTGGACTCGCGGGCGTTCCACCTGTTTTCAGAACCCAATGTTTTCAAGGCCCCCGAGGCCGCTGATGGTCGCCACGCGGGCGTCGACTGGACGCTGCCCCGGATTCCCAATCGCCTGCCCCGCCTCGAGCCCGCACCGAGCAAGACGGCGGAGTTGTGAGGGGGGGCGTTGAGGGTCGAGGGTTGAAAGAGGCAGAGAAAAAATGCAAAGTGAAAGTGCGAAGTGAAAAGTGGCTTCGTGGATGACCTCTAAACACTTTTCATTTCTCCGCCGTGTGTGCGTCAGAAAAGTCGGCAGCCGTCAATTACGGCCCCCTCTCCACACAGTCACGCCCACTCTATTGGCCATGTCGTCCGTGGGGAGAGGGGGCAGAGACAACCGACTGCCGACTGTTCTGGTGCATACACCTGATCGCCTTCACCTGAAGCCCCCGCCGGTTTGGCGACGACGCGAAGTCTTTGAAGCGGAGTCTATGTGTGGACTCTCGACCGAATCGTTTGGCACGCGGCGAAGCGGAGCTTCGGGGAGATGTGGTCCCCAGCGGAGCTCTCATCCTTATACACAAGTTCCCAATTTCATGGCACAAGATTTGCGCAATATCAAGGAGGACTGATGGTTCTCGGCGGCGCAAGGAGGTGTGT
>JAYTWO010000159.1:0-5281 GCA_043743415.1 Planctomycetota bacterium | reverse complement strand
TGCGCCCAAACAAGTGTCCCTGCTTGAACTCTGGGAACGGACGCTCTCCGAACAGATGCTGGATCCAGCGGTGATGGACAAAAACCACCCAGTAGTTGTCAAACCAGCCCCCGTAGGCACTCGCCCCCAAATCTTTTTTTGCCCCCCAGGAGCAGACATATTTGTGGGCGGTGGCTTCGTGGTGGCCGTACGCCACCAAAGACCGGAAGGGCAGGTATTCGAACGGGACCGTCATCGGCACCTCGTGGAAGGATCATGGCCCAATCACCCATCGGATCGGGTTGACTCCCCATCCGTTTGCCCGTCTAAGGCAATGCAGTGAGGAACTTTCATGTAGTTTCGCATAAGAGTCAAGCGATTCTTGACGAATATTTGAAAATCCCCCCTCTTTTACCTTCACTCACCGAAATCGAGAAATTACCCAAATTGTATCTTCGACAAACCAACCTCATTTGACAGATTCGGTTCAACCGCTACTTTACGGTTGTTGCTTCCCTTGGAGTTGTCTATGTGGACACCCAAATTTCGAGCCGGGGAAGCGCTGCAGGGAGTTCAGGCCGTCTCGGAGCCACCCCGCAGTTCACAGGATGATCCGAGGTCGAATGAGGAGTTCGCAATGGTTCGTAAGATGATGTTCGTGTTCGGTGCCATGTTGGCATTGGTTCTGGTCGCTGGCGATGTGTCGGCTAACCACCGCTGCTGCCGTCAGCCACGCGTGCGTTGCCATCAGCCTCGCACCAAGTGCTGTGCAAAGCCGTCCTGTGCAGCTCCAGCCTGCGCTGCTCCGGCTTGCGCTGCTCCTTGCAGCAACTGTGCAGGTGCACCGGCTCACGCTGCCGCTCCGGCCAATGCTCCAGAACCACCAGCAGCCAAGTAGTTCTGTCCCACCTCGGGAACACTTAACGGCTTGTGATCCTCTGGGTCACAAGCCGTTTTGCATTGAGAGCGTTGAGCGAAAGAGGGGCCTCCCTACTCCCTACTCCCTACTCCCTACTCCCTACTCCCTACTCATGGATCTCCAACTCCACAACAAGCACATCCTCATCACTGGCGGGGCCAGTGGGATCGGTCTGGCAACGGGCAAAGAATTCCTGCGGGAGAACGCCCGTGTCACGATCCTTGATCGCGGAGACGCTCCGCCGGAACTCGCCAAGGAGACCGCAGCCCAGCTCGCCCACCACCTCCGCGTCGACATCACCGACTTCGAAGCGGTCCAGCGGGCCGAGGAACAAGCGGTCGCGAAGTTCGGCCCCGTCGACGGAGTCATCCACTGTGCGGCCATCGGGTCCGGCAAGTTTGGGTTCCCGTTCACGAACCTCTCCCCGTCCGATTGGGGGCGGACGCTGCAAGTCGACATCATGGGGATGGTGCATGTGGCCCATGCGTTCGCCCCCGGGATGAGAGAGCGAAAGAGCGGATCGTTTGTGTTCCTGTCGAGCGTTGCCGGGCAGATCGGTTCGCAGACCGACCCTCCGTATAGTGCCGCCAAGGCGGCCAACATCAACTTCGCCCAGTGCATGGCGAAAGACCTCGCTCCGCACAATGTTCGCGTCAACACCGTCTGCCCCGGCATGGTTCAGACCCCGCTCAATCGGGCCGTGTGGCAAGCCTGGCACGACCAACAGCCCCCGGAGGCCCGCCTGACTTACGAAGAGTGGGCCGGTGCCAAGATCCGCTCGATCGTCCCGCTGGGTCGGTGGCAGACTCCCGAAGACATCGCCTCCATGATCGTCTTCCTGGCCTCAGACCGAGCCAACAACGTCACCGGTCAGACGATCAACGTCGATGGCGGGTTCGTGATGCACTGGTAGAGCAGGTCGTTTCAGTCCGGAGTGCGTATCAGTCCGGCGGGCCCGCATGCAGGGCCGCCACGAACCGGGCGAGTTCACCCTCCAGCGTGGACAGCAGTTGGGCGATCCCCTCCAGTGAGTCGGTCCGGCCTCGGGTTTCGATCGCCAGCGCTGCCTGGGCGAGCCGCTCCGCTCCGAAATACGTCACGGAACTCTTGAGCGTGTGCGCCGTCCGGCGGAGCAGTGCGAAATCGCGGGTCTCGATCGCCCGGTGCAGATCGGCCAGTTGATTCGCCACCTCCTGTTTTGTCAGGTCCACGAACTCCCGCAGCACCTCCGGTCCACAGGCCAGTCTCTCTTTCGCGATGTTCCAGTCGAGTGCGGGCCAATCGCTGGCAGGCCGATTGACCATCGGGATCGGACTGGTCGGAGCGGAGTCTGGCCCCGCCACGGCCACGAACGGCTGCGGGAGGGGCTGGGTGGGAGTGGTGTCCACCGCGGGCAGCTCGTGCAGCTTCTCCTCTGCGGGGAGGCACAGGGCGGGGAAGCGTTCGACGACGCGATACATGGCGGGGGGGGAGATGGGCTTGGAGACGTAGTCGTCCATGCCGGTGGCCAGGCAGCGTTCGCGGTCGCCCTTGAGAGCCTCGGCGGTCATCGCCACGATCGGAACGTGACCGCCCGTCTGTTGCTCGCGTTGGCGGATGGCGAGCGTGGCCTCGTAGCCGTTCAGGATGGGCATTTGCATGTCCATCAACACGACATCGAATGTTTCATGGGCCAGCAGGTCCACCGCGACTTGTCCGTTCTCGGCCAGGACGACTTGATGTCCCCGCGAACGGAGCAGACCCACCGCGACTCGGCGATTGATTTCGTTGTCCTCGACCAGCAGGACTCGGCGCGGCTGACCGTGCGCGGCGGGGGCGGGTAGCGGGGATTTTGCCGGATCGACCGGGGCGTGCTTCCCGAACTGATGCAGCACCTCGTTGAGTAACTCCGACCAGATGATCGGTTTCGTCATGTAGCGGCTGATGCCGAAATTCTGGAATTGGTCGGCGTCGGTGGGGCATGAACCGGATGAGATCATGAGGATCGGACAGGACTGGTGTTGCGGTTTGTGGCGGATGCTTTCGGCAAATTGCAGACCGTCCTCTCCCGGCATGTGGTTGTCGAGCAAGATCAGTCGGATGGGGCGCTGGGCTTGGTCGGCGGTGGTCAAGGCTTTCCGGGCGGACTGTGCCGAGTCGGCGAGGATCGGCTGCATGTGCCAGTACAGCAGCATCTCCTGGAGGATGCGGCGGTTCGTCGAGTTGTCGTCCACGACCAGGACTGGCAGGTCGCGGAGCGATTCGAGCTCGGCCGGTTCGTGCCGATGTTGATCGGCGGCGACTTCGAACTCGGCGGTGAAGTGAAATGTCGAGCCACGCCCGAGTTCGCTGTCGGCCCAGATGCGGCCCTGCATCATCTGGACCAGTTGTTGTGTAATCGACAGGCCCAATCCGCTGCCGCCGAAACGCCGTGTCGTCGAAGTTTCGCCCTGCTCGAAGGGGCTGAAGATCTGCTCTCGTTTGTCGGGTGCAATCCCGATCCCCGTATCGCTGACCGAAACATGCAGCCGAACTCTCTCGGGGGTGATTGTCTCCGCATTGATGTCGACGAGAATCTCCCCCACCTCGGTGAACTTCACCGCGTTTCCAATCAGATTGACGAGGATCTGCTGCAAACGACCGGGATCACCGCGCAGGTGATCCGGGATGTCCGGCGCGATGCGGCCCGCCAGCTCCAGCCCCTTCTCGGCGGCACGCAGCACCAGCATTTGCGAGGCGGTGGAGAGGCACTCCGAGAGGCGGAAGTCGATGCACTCCAACTCCAGCTTGCCCGCCTCGATCTTGGAAAAGTCGAGGATGTCGTTGAGCAACCGCAACAGAATGTGGGCCGATTCGTCAATCGTCATCAGGTAGTTGCGCTGCTGAGAACGCAATTCCGTCTGAGCCAGCAATTGAGCCATGCCGATGACGCCGTTCATGGGCGTGCGGATCTCGTGGCTCATGTTGGCCAGGAATGCGCTCTTCGACCGGTTCGCCGCTTCGGCGGCCCTGGTCCGTTCGGCGACGCGCTCTTCCAGAGTTTCATTCAGGCTGCGCAGTTCGGCGAAGCCCTCGGCGTTTTCGAGGGCGGCGCTGGCGATGGTGGCGATGAACTCGGCTAGGCGTTGTTCGTCTTCGCCGAACAGACCGGCCACATGCCGATGCTCGACGTAGAAGCAGCCGATAGACACTCCTCGCACAAAGATCGGGGCGCAGAGGACGGATCGTGCCTCGGCCGGAAGCGTGGGCTCGCCCCACTCCTGGGACAGGCCCTCGGTTAAGACGACGGCCTGGCCCGCAGCACTCGCCCGATCACAGATGGTTCGACGGATTTCGGTTTCGATCTCGGTGGCGAAGGGAGACGGATCCCCGATGCCTGTCACGCCTTTGATACCCAGCAACAGACAGCGTTCGCCACGCAGCAACTGCAACGAGGCGTCATGTACGGCCTGGAAGATCGCGCTACGCGAGAGGGCCGAGGCAATCTTGCGGCCCGCATCCAACACGGTGTCGAAGCGGTCGGCCAGCGAGAGCGTGGCTGGTCTCGCAGCCACCGCAACGGGAACGTGATTCAAGGCAAACTCCGCGCCCAAGGCCAGCAATACTTGGCGGGCGGTCGCCACATCTTCATCGGCATTCAACCAACCCAACACCACTCCCAGACGACCTCGGGCCAGCAGCGTTTGGGCGTGCTCGAAGCGCGCCCCCTGTCGCTCCGCCACAGCCAGGCTTTCATCCAGATGCTGCCGTGCTCGATCGGGCGCGCCGACCATCGCGGCGATGAGTCCCGCTTCGCGCAGGGCATGGGGCAAGTCGTCTGGAAACTTGCGAGCGACCTTCACCGCCCGCCGAACCGCTCGGCTCGCGCGCTGCAGCAAGGCCGTGCGGCGCTCCGGCTCCCAACTGGAAGTGGCCTCGACCTGTCGCCGCAACGCCGTCGCCAGCCACGCATGCAAGGGGATCACCCAGGCATTGACGACCCCTTTCTCAGCGGCAAACTGGTAGGCGTCCTCGAACTGGTCCGCAGCCTCCTGGAGTCGGTCCAGCGCGAGCAGGCGGACGCCTTCGGCCAGCATCACCTGGGCACTCGCTTGCACGTCTTCGCGGGGTCGTTGCAGTTCGGTTTGCAACGCCTCCGCGTTCACCTGCCCGCCGGTGGCACGCGCCCACACGTCGAAACACATCCCCGAAGCCTGGATATCGCCCAGTTCCAGACCCGACTGATGAAGACGTCGGGCCTCGGCCACCGCCCCTTTGAGGTCGCCCGTCCGATAGAGGGTGTTGGCGATGTGATAGCGGGCAATGTTGACTTCCCAGAGATCACCCGTCCGTTCCAGAAGTCGCACGCCTTCGCGAAACTTGCCGAGCCCCTCCTCGTAGCGTGCGGACACATAGTAGACCATG
>JAYTWO010000158.1:0-2655 GCA_043743415.1 Planctomycetota bacterium | reverse complement strand
CCAGTCGCCCCCGGCCCATGTCACTCGCTCTCGACGCGCGAACGTCGCTCGGGACGGGCAAATGTGCCCGTCCTACGGTGGTGGGCGAAGCCCACTCCGAGCCTCCGTGGTGAATTCCTACCTACTTTTTCTGATGCACACACGCGTCGCCGGGATTCACGCTCATACGGTTGACCACTTCTGGTTACCGAGGACAATCCAGCTTGTGTGAATCACGCAAGGCCCACAGGAGTGTTTGGAATGTCGATGACCGTTATGGAAGAAGTTCTGGCTGCCAGCCGCAAGTTGCTCGCGTGCATCGATGCCGGGAACTGGGGCGAGTATGAGAAGCTGTGCGATGAGTCGATCACCTGCTTCGAGCCGGAAGCGCTGGGGCACTTGGTGGTGGGTCTGCCGTTTCACAAGTTCTACTTCGACCTGCCCGCGAGCAATTCGCCGCGTCAATCGACGATGGCCTCGCCGCAGGTGCGGGTGTTGAGCGACACGTCGGCGCTGGTGACGTACGTGCGCGTGGTTCAGAAGCTGGATGCCCAAGGCTCGCCGGTGTCGGTGGCCGGGATGGAGACCCGCGTGTGGCAGAAGATCGACGGGACGTGGTTGCATATCCATTTCCATCGGATGCCGTGTTAGAGACCGTGTTTGACCGTCCGTGCGAGACGTCTGCCCCGTTTAGCTGCGACGCGGAGTCTTCGAAGCGGAGCGATTCCGCCGACCGATGACACTCGCCGGATTCGCCAATTGACCGTGTGTCAGCGTGGTGGTAGGCTGATCTCATGATCACTCTCGACCACAGTCCCGTGCATTCCGACCCCGCACTGTTGGGCGGCACCCTGGTCTTCCGAGGGACTCGGGTGCCCGCACAAACGTTGCTGGACTACCGTCGGGACGGCTACTCGCTACAGGAGTTTCTCGACTTTTTCCCGTCAGTACGGCGCGAGGATGCGGAGGAGTTTCTGCGATTGGATGTGGAGGGTACAATCACGATTGAGTGATTCTGGTCTCTCGGGGTTCCTCTTGTGACAACTTCCAAATCCGCGTGGACTGCACTCAGCATCGCAATCGGTGTCCTCTGGCTGGCCGCAGGTTTATTGGGCGTTATTCATGTCATCTATCGCGGAAGGCATCCTGAATCTTTGCATGCACTTTTGACAACCTGCCTGTTGCTGGTTGCTTTTGGCTCGCCAGTGTTCGCGTTACTTTCCACGGCTGTCATCGCTGCGGCTCAATCCCGTGGAGAAAATGTTCCATGGATGGCCACCCTTGCCCAAAATGCTGCTTGGATCATGGTGAGTGTCATTTTCATACTCATGTTGATCGGGTCGCACACGTAGCACGTCACGCACGCTAAAGTGAAATGTTCAATTGCGTATGCTCTCCTCTACAAGCTGACACCTGTTGCACATGGATTGCCATTGTCTCTCCACTCTCCATGTCTCCCCATGCCCGCCATTACGAACACACCCTGACCGTCGCCGACAGCGGCTGCCAGCGGAGAACCTCAATGCACACTCCCTCACGTCGAGGCTTCTTGACTCGCCTGGCTGCACTGAGCCTGGGGGCCAGTGGATGGGGACGATCGAACCTGTCAGCCGCTGATTCGCCCGACCTGCTGACGCCCGAAACGAAGGTCGCGATCCAGGCTGGCCTCAAGTGGCTCAAAGACCAGCAGCACAAGGACGGCTCCTTCGGCAGTGTGGCCCGCTACCAGAACAACGTCGGCATTGCGGGGCTGGTGGGGTTGGCGTTTCTCTCTTCGGGCAGCACGCCGGGACGGGGGCCGTACGGGTCAGCGCTGAACCGCGTGATCGACTTTCTGATCGCGTGCAGCACCCCCACTGGATACATCGTCGAGTCGGACAGCGAGGCCGAAAGCCCGATGTACGGGCACGGCTTCGCGACGATGTTCCTGGCTGAGGCCCTCGGCATGTCCGAGCGGGAGGACCTCTCCAAAGTCGTTCGCAAGGCAGTCGCCCTGATCCTCCAGACGCAGAACGATGAGGGCGGCTGGCGGTACTTCCCGACTCCAAAGGAGGCCGATGTCTCTGTCACCGTCTGCCAACTGATGGCCCTGCGAGCGGCCCGCAACACCGGGATCTCGGTTCCGAAAGAGACCATCGATCTCGGGGTGAAGTACATCGAGAAGTGCCAGAACCCCGACGGGGGATTCCGCTACCGCATCTTCGACTCGCAGGAGAGCCGGTTCGCCCGCTCAGCGGCAGCTGTGACCGCGTTGTACACCTCGGGGATTCATGAGGGGCCGGTCCTCGACAAGGGGCGGGCCTATCTCCGGCAGTTCCTCCCCGGCATTCGCGGCATCCACGAGAACGACTTCTACTTCTACGGACACTACTACGCGGTCCAGGCCGCCTGGCACGCGGGCGGCGACCTCTGGAACAGTTGGTTCCCCGCCATTCGCACTGAACTCATGAGGTCGCAATCCGCCGATGGCAGTTGGTTCGACGCCTGGTTCGGGAGCGAGTTCAGCACGGCCATGGCGCTGATTGTGTTGCAGACGCCGAATCATCTGCTGCCGATCTTTGACCGGTAGTTCCCCGGTAGCCTCGACTTTTGCACATTTACATACTCATTGCCACGAGGTTTTCCAGGAGTTGTTTGACTTTTCTCGACCCTGGTCCGGCGAGTGCCCACTTCGAA
>JAYTWO010000157.1:0-17033 GCA_043743415.1 Planctomycetota bacterium | reverse complement strand
CCCCCCCCCCCCCCATTGAGCGATGACAAGGCACTCGCGACACAGCACTCACTTGCCGGGGAACTTAGCCCGTTCAGTCATTTCTGCCCAGAGCAATGTGGGCGACTCCTCTTGACCGAGTGCGAGACGCACTGTGCGCCATCTCCGTATCCCCAACGGGCAACGCCGTGAAGGATTTCCGTCAGCCAAAAACCTGGGTATCCAAGAACGGAGAGATCGAAGAAAAGCCAGATTCCTCACAGGATCCACGGAAGACGCATCCGTCAGAAAGGAATCTGGCCCATGTCTGGTAAGACGAAATCGAAGACAGCACAGACCCCGGCGAAGACCACTGCGAGGCGCGGGGAGGGCGTGCCGGTCGCTCCGACCAATGCTCAGCAGACGCAGCGGTGGCTGAAGTGGTGGCTGCCCGATGACACGAGTTTTGCGGGTCTGAAGCTGCATGGGAATACGACTTGGGAACTGGTCCAAAACAACTTCCCGATTTGATTTTGAACAGAAGTTCGCCAAGGAAGCAAAGAAACTTTGATTAGAAACCTTTGCTTCCTTGGCGACCTTCTGTTCAATTCCCTCTGTTCAAATCCCTCTGGTCAAATCGGGATGTAGTTTTGGACCATTTCCTTGGGTGGCGCGGACGTTGGTGTGTGGGGCGTTGTGTGGGGCGTTGTCGGATTCGAAGACGGTGACGGATGCGTTCACTCCAGCGGTGGGGTGGTGCCAGGTCTGGGAGGACGGATCGGCACTGACTCGCTCCGCTTCGAAGGAGCTAAACGGGCGGGTGAGGCCTACTCCGCCACATCCCAGAACTCTTCCTCGCCCGATTTGCTCGGTGGCTTGGTAGGCTTCTTTGCACCGGGCTTGGTCGGAAGGGGGGCTTTCTTGGCGACCTCGCTGGGCTTGCCGCAGGCCGGGCACTGACCGCGCACGAGGAGTTCGCCGCATTTGTTGCACAGCGGCAGCGGACGTTCGGCCTGTTCCAGCACGCGGCCTCCCGGGGTACTGGGCTTTTTCGGAGGAGCGACGGGCGGGGCCGAGGTGGGGCGGCCTAGAGTGGCGGGCGGGGACGGGGGCCTGGTGGGGACGGGGGCCTGGTGGGGACCGGAGCCGGAGACAACGGCTTCGACACCGCAGCCGCCGGAGGAGCAGTCGGTCGACCGGTCTTCGCCGGGGGAGCGGGCGGACTGGCTCCTTTCGGCATCGCCGTCGGGAACCGGAGCACATCGGAAATGACTGGCGAGGCTTCCTCGGCGGGGGTGGCCTTCTTCACGACGATGGGACGAACTCCGGGCTTGGGCGGAATCGGCATCTGCTCCGTCTTCGCCGTCGCGTCGTCGACCGAGTTCCCGGCGGGTGTGGAGTTGCTCGCAGGGCGGAACACCGACGCCACGGCCTTCGGTTTTTCCTTCTCCTTGTCCTTCGCACTGCGGACCTTGAGCGGCTGACCGGGGGCGACCGGTTCGGGGGTCTTCTTCGAGTCCGGGATGTCGGGCAGGGTCTGGCTGACGACGTTTTCCAGCCGCACGATCGAGACGCGGGCCTCCTTACCGCTGGCAAGTTCCCGGGCCGTCACATGCACGCGGGCCTGCTCGTCGTAATTGATGGTCACTTCGATGGGAGTATTCACCGGCAGGTTCGGAGGCAGATCCTCCACGATGCAAGCCCCCAGTTCCACAAACGGATGATCGCCCGAGGTGCCGCTCTCCACGATGTGCAAATGCACACGGCGCTGATTGTTGTTGACCGTGCCGAACGACTGCGTAAAGGCACACGGCAGCGGGGTGTTGGCTGGGATTAGATAGTGCGGAATCTTGTGTCCCGTGGCGGGGTCGCGGACCAGGATCCCCAACTCGCGGGCGTTGACGCTCTGCTGCTTGAACCGGGCCAGCCGCGCGGTGGCCTGGCGATTGAGGAACGAACTGGCAAACTTCTCGCCGCTGAGCAGCATCCCCGCGTAATAGGCCGCTCCGTTCGAGATCGACTGGTCCGGCGAGAGCGTCGAGTTCAGCGTCGTGCCGCTGATCCGCTTGAGCATCGAGCGGACCATCGGCATCCGCGTGGCCCCGCCGGTAATCAGCACGCCATCGACCTTGGCCCAGCCGATCTTCTGGGCCTTGAGCAGCCCCAGCGTGATCTCTTCGCACCGCTTGACGAGCGGTGCGGTCATCTTCTCGAATTCCTCCCGATCGACGGCGAACACCTTCCGCCGTCCGCCGTGGGTCATCGAGATCGTGGCCTTGGGACGCACGCTCAGGCTCCGCTTGGCCTGCTCGATTTCGAGGGACAGCGCCTGCATCGTCTGCTTGTCATAGCGGGGGTCGTTGGGGCTTTCCTTGACGAAGGTGTCACAGGCGAAATCCTCCAGCGCCTTGTTCCAGTCCAGCCCGCCGAGGTTCAAATCCCCCCCGCTGGCCACCACCGTGACCTTGTCCTTGTTGTACTTCACCAGCGACAGGTCGAACGTCCCCCCGCCCAGGTCGAACACCATCACCGTCTGGTCGTTCGCGATCTCCGCGAACCAGTTCCCCTCGCCCAGCACATGACACAGCGCAGCTGCCACCGGCTCGTTGATAATGTCGACCCGTTCGAGTCCCGCCAACCGACCGGCCTCCGAGGTCCACTGCCGCTGGATGTCGCTGAACTGCGCGGGAACGGTGATGACCGCCTGCTTGATCGGGCCCAGCCGCGCCTCCGCTCCATCCAGCAGCTTGCGGATCACGAACGCCGCGACATCGACCGGCGTGTAGCGCTGGCCGTCGATCGTCCACGACTTGCGGGTGTCCCCCATGAACCGCTTGGCATGCTGAATCACGCGGTCGGGGTTGGCCACGGCATTGCGCAGGGCCTCGGTCCCCACGACGACATCCTCGCCATCGATCAGCACGACCGATGGCGTGGTGAGTTCCCCCTCTTCATTGGGGAGCGTGATCGGCTGGCCCTGGGGGCTGAGGTAGGAAATGCACGAATAGGTCGTCCCGAGGTCGATCCCGACCGAGTGAATCGTAGGAGGCATGTGAGCAAGACTCGCAAGTGGCGGAACGGATGCCGCAGAAGGGCGGCGTTGATCCTACCAAGCGGGGCGGACTGCGACCAAGTGTGTCCAGAGAAATCAGTCGTCGGGTGGGACCAGCTGCTTTGGGCGCAGGCCCACCATTCCGGGGACACGCGTCATCCATGGTGGGCCTACGCTCCAAAGCGAGCTTGTCCCACCCGACGGCACTCGTCAGACCCCGGCAGGGGTCACAGCCCATAGCCAGTGGTTGAGCAAAGCGACACCACCGGATGGCAGTCGCCAAGTTCGACCCATCCCGGAGGGATGGCAGCGTTGACCGATGCGATACCCCCCCCCCACCGCGAGCCACCCTTCTGGCATCCCAGGGCTTCCAAGGTGGTTGCTATTCCTTGGTAATCTCCTTGCGGTGGGGGCGATTGGAGAGGGTCTTGTGGGTCGAGGCGTGGCCGCCGTTGTGGTCGGCGGTGCGTTTCGGGGCGGGCTTTTTCGGGCTGCGGGGCTTCTTCTGGTAGCGGCCCAGGTCGACGGTCTTCGCCAGGCACAGCAGGCTCTGGGCGAACTGGGTCAGGGTCATTTCGGAGAACCCAGGGCGGCACAGCCGTAACCGAAGGGGAAGCAGTCAGCCATCAGCGGTCAGCCAGAAGTCACTGGCTTCTGGATGTGATGTGCGCGAATTCACGGTTCGATGCGATTCTGGGCCAAGAATCGGGAGGCCGATAAACATAAACTTCAGTCACCCAAGCCCGGGCCAAGTCAACAAGCCATGGAGACAACATGATGAGTCGGAACTCATTGCTCGCAGTGCTGGCGTTGTTGGCCGCAACTCTCATAGGCATCGCCAACCTAACCGCAGCGGATCCGTTCGACACTGATCCGAAGCACCAATTGCCGAGACCGGATACCCAGGCAGCCGACCTCAAGCAGCCGGTCAAGGTGTTCATCCTGATGGGCCAGTCCAACATGGTTGGCATGGGCGAGGTCGGCCCGGAGACCACGAAGGGCACGTTGGCCTATCTGACCAAGACGGAAAAGCGATACCCGTATGTGGTCGATGACGCAGGCCAGTGGACGGCGCGAAGTGATGTCCGACATGTCTTTGTGATGCACAACAGAGGCAGCATGCAGACAGTGCAAAACGACTGGCTGACGGTCAAAGGCAAGGCCATCGGACCGGAGCTGCAATTTGGCCACATCATGGGACAGGTGCTGAATGAACCGGTACTGGTTCTCAAGACCTGCATCGGGAACCGAAGCCTGGGCTGGGATCTGCTGCCGCCGGGGAGTGAGCGATTCACATTCGAAGGCAAGACCTATGCCGGATACAAAGACGACACGCCTTCCTGGGTGGAGGGCGAAGAGAAGAAGCCGGTCCCGTGGTATGCTGGCAAGCAGTATGACGACGAGGTGGGCAATGCCAAGACAGTCTTGAGCGAACTCGGCACATGCTATCCCGGTGCCGAGAAGTATGAGGTCGCCGGTTTCGTCTGGTGGCAGGGGCACAAGGATCAGAACCCCGCTCATGCCAGTCGCTATGAGCAGAACCTGGTGCGGCTGATCCCGAGCTTGCGCAAAGACTTCAACGCTCCGAAAGCCCCGTTTGTGTTGGCCACGGGCTGCGGGAACCCCGGGCGCGCGGGCCTCGGGTTGCGGATCGCAGAAGCCCAGCTGGCGATGAACGATGCTCAGAAGTACCCAGAGTTCGTCGGCAATGTGAAGTGCGTGGATGTCCGGGATTACTGGCGGGAAGCCGATGTCTTTCCGAAGGCCCAGGACTACCACTACAATCGCAACGTCGAGACCTACATGGAAGTCGGCAACGCACTGGGCTGGGCGATGGCGGAGTTGTTGAAGAGTGAATAGGCCCACCAATCCCGCACTGCGGCCCACGGACCAACCTGAAGCAGGAACCTCTCCCATGAAGATTGCTCGTATCTTTGCTCACCGGGTTGAATTGCCGTTGGTCGAAGGCTCCTACAAGTGGTCTGGCGGGAAGTCGGTGTCGGTGTTCGACAGCACGATCGTCGGTGTCGAGACGGACTGCGGACGCATCGGTTACGGTGAGGTCTGTCCGCTGGGGCCGTTCTATCTGCCAGCGTATGCCGAGGGGGTACGAGCCGGAATTCGCGAGTTGGGCCCCCATCTGATCGGCTTTGATCCGCGTGAGCTGGGGAAGCTCAACCATCGGATGGACGCAGCGCTCAAGGGGCATCCGTATGTGAAATCGGGAATCGATATCGCCTGCTGGGACATTCTGGGCCAGGCCACCCAGCTGCCGGTTTGCACGTTGCTGGGAGGCCGCTATGGCGAGAGCGTACGGCTGTATCGGGCCATCTCGCAACAGGCACCGGACGAGATGGCGAAGAACGTTCAGAGATACCTCGAACAGGGCTACACGCGGTTCCAGTTGAAAGTCGGTGGCGATCCCGACACCGACATCGAACGGATTCGTGCCGTGCGAGCGATGCTGCGATCGACAGACCGACTTGTTGCCGATGCCAACACCGGCTGGACGCAGCACGAGGCGATGCGCGTGGTCCGAGCGGTGCAGGACATTGACGTTTACATCGAACAGCCCTGTCTGACCTACGAAGAGTGCCTCGCGGTGCGGCGTCACACGAGCCATCCGTTCGTGCTTGATGAGAACATCGACTCGCTCGACATGCTCTTGCGTGGCAAAGCGGATCTGGCGATGGACGTGGTCAACCTGAAGATCAGTAAACTCGGGGGGCTGACGAAGACGAAACAGGCGCGAGACCTGTGCGTCTCGATGGGGATTGCGATGACGCTCGAAGACAGTTGGGGCGGTGACATCACCACGGCGGCAATCGCGCACCTCGCACACAGCACGCCCGAGGAGTTCCGCTTCACCAGCACGGATTTCAACAGCTATGTCACCGTCAGCACGGCCGCTGGCGCTCCTCAGCGACAGGATGGCTTCATGGCCGCGAGCCGCGAGCCTGGGCTGGGCGTCACTCCCAGAATGGATGTCCTCGGTCCACGAGTTGTGGATGTGTTTTGAACGCGGCAGAATTCACGAGGCATTGAACCCAGCGCGACATATGTCCAGTTGGCTCATTGAACTCTCGACACTGAATCCCCAGGGAGACGAAGCACGTGGACTCAAGTATTTTTCAGGGCTGCATCCCAGCGCTGATGACGCCCTGCCAGGCAGATCGCACACCGAATTATGCGGCCTTGGTGAAGAAGGGGCTGGCGCTGATGGCGGCTGGCATGAATGGAGTCGTGTACTGCGGCTCGATGGGAGACTGGCCGCTGCTGACGGACGAGCAACGCCAGGCGGGTGTTCGCCAACTGGCCGAAGCCGGAGTCCCGGTCATCGTCGGCACGGGGGCACAGAACTCCGCGCAAGCTGCGGCTCACGCGGCTCATGCGCAGCGTGTGGGAGCGAAGGGGTTGATGGTGATCCCTCGCGTTTTGTCGCGAGGGACATCTCCAGCAGCTCAACGCGCCCACTTCGCCCGCGTTCTCGGTGCGGCTCCGAATCTGCCCGCCGTGATCTACAACAGCCCCTACTACGGGTTCGAAACCAAAGCCGATCTGTTCTTCGATCTGCGGCGCGAGTTTCCGAATCTCGTCGGCTTTAAGGAGTTCGGCGGTGCGGATGCCTTGAGCTATGCCGCTGAGCATATCACTCATGCGGACAGCCACGTGCTGCTGATGGCGGGCGTCGATACGCAGGTGTGTCATGGCTTCATTCGCTGCGGGGCCGTAGGTGCGATCACCGGAATCGGGAACTGTCTGCCCCGCGAAGTGCTGCGCTTGGTCTCCCTCTGCAAACTGGCTGCTGCCGGGGATGTCGAAGCTCGGCGGCTGGCTCGCGAGTTGGAAGATGCCCTCGCCGAGTTGTCGCACTTTGATGAAGGGCCCGACTTGGTGCTGTACTACAAGTCTCTGCTCGTGCTGCTCGGCGACACTGACTATGAGTTGCACTTCAATGAATCCGATCGGCTCTCCCCCAGTCAGCAGCACTTTGCCGAGACGCAATTGAAACTGTTCCAGCAGTGGTGGAACCACTGGCCCGGCAAGTCGTATCGCCAGTGACCTACGGGTTCACTCAGCGGAGTGTTTTGGCATCGATTCAGCATGGCGTTATATCCGACATTCTCACCAGATGTTGTGATCACGTTCGCTCACAGAGACGTGTCTTGCCGTCTCCACCGAACACCCGTATTTCGAAGGCTCGGTCCGCTCCCCGGTTTTCCAACCGCGAACGCTCTCCCTCTCGGTCCAAACACCCCTTCCGGTGAAAACACCGCTTGGGACCGCCAACCGGAACCGACCCTGATTGCGAACTCCTGGAAGTCATTCGGAATGACCATTCCGTTCTCCATCAGAATGCCTGTCTCTGGAGCTGGCACACTTCCGACATGATCCTCGATCGCGTTTCGTAGCCGCCGATGCGGTGGTCGAACGCGGTTCGCCATGCTCTCAGAGGAGTCGGAGCGAGCCAGATTGTCGAGAACGAGGTGGGGGGCAAAGGCGATGCTTTCGAGTTGTGGCTGACCCACCGGGATGGTCTGCCTCGCATCGGTGGCAATCAGCGTTTGGGCGGGCTGGCCTCGCGGACGACGGCTCCGTGTTCGTCGCTGAGGATCAGCAGCGAGAACCGTTCGACGGCGTCGAGTTCGTTCGTGTTCAGCGACGTGTAGTCAAATCGCCCGCGCAGGTCGGTGTAGCCATCCTTGTAGAACCGCACGCTGCCGTCCTGCATGCGGGCGTAGGCTTTGACGTAGACCTTGGACAGCGGTTGGGCCCCCTTCCCGTGCGTGACGCGGACCTGGCCATAGGTCTCGATGGTCTGCACCGCGAGAGCGTTCGAGTAGTACGCCTGGGACTTGGCCAGACCCTCGCCGGTCACCTCAACCAGCACGTTGCTGTGGGCCAGCTTCTCCGGAATGGCGAACTCGTGGGTCCGCTGATTCGCCGGGAGGACGATCGTCTCGGACGAATTCGGCAGGATGTAGGAGAACTGCTGCGAGTGCTGCTGCACGAACGGATTGCGGCTGAAGAGCAGTTCGATATCCATCAGGTAATAGTTGACCTGCACCTGCTTCAGATTCTGAAAGTTGAGCCGCACTTGGCGCGCATCGACGGTGAAGTCGAAGCTCGGGGCGGTGGCGGCCAGACCGGCCTGGACCTGATTGCGGTCCTCCACGTCGGCGACCTTGGCCTCCGGATTCGCGATCTCGTTCGCCTGGTTGGTGATATTCGCAAAGGCATTCCGCCAGCGATCAACCGGATGGTCCGCATACTGGGCGGCGATCTCCAGCGCGTGCTGCGGCTTCTCCTGAGAGAAGTCGAGGTAGGCGGTGAAGTAGTCGTACTGCAACCGCGTGGCCAGTTGCTCCGGCTTGACTTTGCTGAACAGAGCGAGCCCTTCCTCGACGCGGTCCTGCAACAGCAGATAGTACGTGACGGCCATCAGCTCGTCGTCATTCAGCGAACGCCGGTAACTGAGCAGCTTCAGCAGTTGTTGATACTGGCCGAGGAACCGGTGGTTGAGGATCTGGCGGTTGCGTCCGAGTTGTGCGACGCGGGCATTGACCAGCGGCTTGTAGTCGAGGTGCTGATAGGTGTGGCGGGCCACGGGATCGATGGTCAGCAGCGGGCTCTCGATCAGGTCGCCGCACTGCTGCACGAAGGCCTCCTGGTGTTGCAGGAATTCGCGGATCGCCGCCACTTCGTTGTGCATGACGCCGTACGACCAGAGCGTGGGGTCAAAGGCATGCCGCTGTCCCAGCAGCGCCACGACTCGCTGGAAGAACGCCTTGTCCCGCATCCGGAACGCGATACGGCCCAGGTTGATCCGCAACACGTTGTACTGCTTGAGGAACGTCATCACGTCCTCATCCGTGCCGTGCTGCGAGATGTAGTCCCACGATTCCTTGTCGATGTTGGTCAGCTCATTGACGACATGGAAGGCGAACGGCGGCGCGAACGCCAGCACCTGTTCCTGCTGGGCCACCTGCACGGGATAGTGTGTGAACTCCCCGGACGATGGGAAGTAGAAGTGGTACTCGATCGTCTGTGTGTTATACGGCTGCAAGGCCGTATGCACGCTGCGGGTGTACTGCCCGTTCAGGACGGGGAAGGCCCCCTGCGGGATCTGCAGCAGGACATCGAGCTTCTTCGGCGAGGAGGTCGGGTTGGTGATGACGACTTGGCATCCGTAGACGGTGTCGACGAGGAACTCTTCCGTCACGAACTTGTCGAGTTGCTCGTTGTTGACGTGCCGATAGCGGTCGCCGTGTCGGAAGAAGTTCTGGCTGACGAGGATCGAGGTTTCTCCCGCAGCTGCGGGTGCGGGCTGGATCTCTTCGTGATAGGCGACCAGCGGGCTTCCGGCCTGGAGGGTCATCTTCGTGCCCTCGAAGGCGGTCTCGTGCTTTGCCGCATCAAAGGGCAGATCGAGGACCGCGAGTGCCAGCAGCATCTCCGGGAAATTGCGGCTCGCATCGGCCACGTTGACCGAGAAGAACGGCTTCGCGGGGTCGTGGTCGGCGAAGTCCTTCCAGAACGAATTGACGGGAATCAGCTGAGCGTTCTGCTGTTCGATGACGAGGTTGTAATAGTTGTTCTCAGCCCATTCCTGGGTCTTGTCGAGCTTCGTGTAGAGCTGGCGAACGAGCTTGCGATCTTTCATGTCCGAGTCACGCAGTTGCACCGATTCAGCCTCCTCGAACGCGTTCGCGCCCCGGTCCTGCATACTTTCTCGACGACGCTCGCTCGATTTCTTCTGCTCTTCGTGGAGTTGGACCTGACGCTTTCCGTTCGCGAACTTGGCCCCGTCGGACTGCTTGTCAGCACCGAAGGCGCCTGCGGGTGCATCGAATCCCGGAGCCGGAGGGGCCATGGGAGCTGCGGCACCGGCCAGGCGTCCCATCGAAATGGCCGCCTTTTCTTTGGCGTCGGCCAACCCCAGTGCGTCGCCGGTATCGAGAGCACTCCCCTTCAGTGCCGTGCGATAGAGCATGTTGAACCGCTCGATATCCGGCGGTAACAGATCGAACTGATCGGTCACAAACCGCTTCACCAGCGGCTGCTCCCCATCCACTCGCCGCGCGAGCAGAATCCGCTCTACAGTGTTCAGCTGTGCAAACGCCCAAGGCTGGCGATAGGCAGCCAAATCGCTCTCCAGCAGCCAGTGATCGAGGAAGGTCTTGTCCTTCTTGTGGGCCAGATACGGGAGGATCACCGTCCGAAAGAACTCGGGGTCCTTCCGTGACAGGAAGAAGCTCAGCTCGTGACTGGCATACTTGGAATAGAGCGTCCGCTTCTCGGCGAGCTTGAGCTTCGGCCAGTTGAGCAGGAAGCCGAACTCGGCCAGCTTCGGGTCGGGGTTGAGCGTGGTATACAACCCGTACACGCGCGCCAGCGAGTCGTAGCTCTCGAACTTGGTGCTGGTGATGTCCGGCAGGACCAGCGTCCCTCCTGTCGTGAGGATGGTGATCCGCTTCTGCTGTGTGAAATGCTGCTGTGGGTCGAGGCTCGTGAGCAGTCGCAGGTCGATGTAATCGGCCATCAACTCCGGCAGCGAGGCGTATCTCACAGCGATGTTCTGAGGGTCCACGGCGACGATCACGAGATCCTGCTGCGTCCCCAGATCGGCCCGCTTCACTTCGATCACGCCGTCCTCATTGGGGACGAGATTGAGGACGACCGTCGAGGTCAGGGCGAGGAAATCGAGGTTGGAGAATTCAACATTGCCGCCACCCGCAGCCCCCGTCATCCCGCCCAGGGCCGCGACTCCGGCCCCTTTGCTTTTGCCGATGTCAAAGTCCTCTCCCGCTTGCGCCTGTTGCTCACCAGTCTCGGTGCTGCGAACGGCCCACGGGTTGAGGAGCAGGCTCGGTCGGTCCAGCATGTTGCCGGGAAACCGGGGCTTGAACTTGCGGTCGATGATGTAGCGATACTCATCTCCGATATTGCGTCCGACGACGTACAACGAGTCAAATCGCGGTGTCTGCAGCAACGACGGCTCCTGCACTCCCAGCCGGGCCAGATCGTCATAGGCCGAGAACGCCGGCTGAAAACGCGACGCGAAGATGTGTACACGCGACAGCTTCCCGGCATTCCGCACGATGATCTTCACTGTATCGTCGTTCACCTCGACGGGAGCGAGTTGCAGCGGGGCTTCGTTGACGGCCTCCAGCTTGCGATACCCGCCGAGGATGTAACCCTCGCGGCGTTCCCCTTCGGTCAGGCGAATCCGCACTTCCCGACCGGAATCCTTGAACCGCAACGAGTAGTCACCCGGCGGCAGCCCCCCCACCTGCAGCATCCCCCGGTCGAGGCTCAGGGCCTCGAAACGATCCGCAACGAAGTTGTCTCCGCGCAGCTCCAGCAGCGACAGCTTCTCGCGGCTCGGCTGGGCCTCCAGTCCCATGTAGGGGATCTGGACCGGCTTGTCGACACTGCCATGGACTTGGCTGGCGAGTGAGTGAGCATCCTTTCGCAGAGGCCACACATGCGCCGTGTTCTGCGGTCCGGTGGCCGTGATCGTCACGATTCCCGGCAGCGGCCCGAGGACGATGCGTCCTCCCGGTCCCGATTGCAACGTGACCTGCACCGGATCGCGGTAGTCGCGGTGCTTCAGTTGGAAATGCACCGCGCGGCGCGGCTGAGCTTCACCGCTGCGACCCAGGACATCGATCGCATAGTTGCCGTTGACCTGGAGCAGGTGCAGATCCTCGGTCTTTTCAGTGCGATCGATCTCGTTGAGGGTGTAGCTTTGCGAGACCTCGACATCCTGCTTCTTGTTCTGGTTCAGGTTCTGGACCTTCCCCTTCAGCACGAACTGAATCGAGGCCAGCCGCTGCGGGACAGTGAACTGGAACCGCGTTTCCCGGTCATCCAGCAGCTTCAGATCGGAGACCTCTTTGCTGGTCGCGACGCCATCGTGATCGCGCGACACAATCCACAGCCGCAAGTCTTCAAGCACCTTAAACGAGACCGGAGTCTCATTGAGCAAGAGACTGGGGCGAATGACCAGTTCTGCCGTCTTGCGGCTCAGCAGCGACTCGCGATCGACGTACATCCCCGCAGCCAGGCGGTACGTTTCGTTGGTGTGAACGACGGACTCAAGCGAAGAGAACGTGCCCGTGGAGAGGACGATGGGCTGTCGCCCCGGCTGGCTGCTGAACGGGGTGACGATATGGCCGGTCTCGTTCGGCGTGTAGAGGGTTCCTCCGAGCCAGAGTGTGGCAGCGGGCACTCGCTGCTGCTTCTCATCCAGGATGGTGAAGACCTGCCCGGCCGCTCCCGTGCGAACGAGATACCGCAGTTTCCCCTTGCGGATCAGCGCGCGGCTGCTCATGCCGTTGCCAATGAAGTCGATGACGTACACGCCCCGCCGGTTGAGGCCGGGGAACTCGAAGTGCCGCGGGACCCGGCGCAGCGCGGGCTCCTGGTAGACGTGAGTCGTCTCGGAGTTCGCCACGAGCCCGTCGAGATTGATTTCGGTCCCGATCTCGGTGAGGTTCTCGCGGTAGAAGTTCTGCGTATTGACCTCGAACACTTTGACGATCAGCGTACTGACGTTCTTGACATACAGATCGAGAGAGACCGGTTCCTCGGGACCGTATTCGGTCTTGTTGGTATGGGCGAAGTCGAGATCGATTCGCTCCTTGAGGGCCTGGTACGCGGCGGGGGTTAGTAGCGAGTACCACTTCTCGGGATCGCCCAGCCCCAGCACGATCTTCGTCTCGGCAAACGTCGCCTTGAGGTAGCCGTCCGCGATGTACGGAGCGTACGCCATATAGTCCGGGGCTTCGACGAGGAAGTGCTGCAGGTAGCTGCGGACCAGCGGCTCGTCATTGCCGATGATGGGCAGGAGGGTGTACGGCGCATACTCGGCATGCACATTGGCGGGCCACTGGCGGTTCGCTTCGATTTCAAGGTACTTCGGCTCCATATAGCCCACGTTGCGGGGGAGCTTCAGATAGTCGAGAAACCGCTCCGCGTTGTACACCCCGCGCGAGCGATCGTGTACCAACCGGTGATACAGCACGTGCGCTTTGAGCGAGTTATGCACGGGCTGGAGCTGCGCCACGAACGCCCACAGTCGGTCGAGGTACGCCTCCAGTGCCTGGGGGTCTTGCCGCCAGTTGGCATCATCCGAGGGGTGCAGCTTCGCCAGATACGCGTTGACGAAGTTCCCCTGGTTCAGCAGATCGGGCTTGAGCTTCAGGCACTCATCCAGTTGAGACAGCAACAGACGACCATGAATCGGAAGCTGCCCGAATCCCCCACTGTTGGGCGAGTGGAGATCGTCGACGACGACCTGTGCCAGTTTGGCATAATCGGGCCGGGTCAGCCGCGTCAGCAGATGCCGCCGCCGCTCGGGGTCCAGCTCGGTCGCGATCAGCCACTCCAGCGAGGCGTCCTCAAAGCCTTCCACTGTGCGGGGGTGCCGGGCGAGGGCTGCGGGCGTCAGTGTGGCGGGGGCTATGGTCTGGGGATTGAGTGTATTGGGGAGGTTCGACTGCGGATTCAGGGGTTCCTTCTGATGATTGAACTGCAGGTTTAAGCGGTCACGAATCAGTTTCAACGATTGGTCGGGGCTCACGCCATAGGTGAGGAGGGCCTGCCGGTTTTCGATCTCGATGACGCGGGGAGTACGGTTGTAGCGGTCGATCCACGCGCGGAGCGTCTCTTCGACTTTGGGCCACTGCTCCGTGTTCTGGTAGTGCAGCGCGTGGAAGTAGTAGTAGTCTTCCGTCCCCGGAATCAACTGTTGCAGCGGCACCGTGCGATCGGGTGCCAGCGAGAAGTCTTCGAGAAATCCAATTTCCCCCGCCGAGAGAGTCCCCGTCAGCATCAACCACCCCAACGTCGCGAGCCACGATTTTCGTTGCATTGAAGAGTCCCCTGCATCCCCGGAAAGTCAACACGGAATTCGCTGGCGTGGTTGCGGACATCGGGAACCGCGCCAGGAGCCCTGAACCAGACACCTGCGCGTATTCCCCGACGGGCCAAGACCCTGGAACAATACTCCACGGCGCGCACTGCTGCCCATCGTCCCGCGAGTGTGACGAACGAACGATCACAATAGTTTCCAGTTTATCGGGGAAATCGGAGCGATTTGTTGCCTGCTGAGGCTTCGATGACTTGGACTGGAACTGGGATCTGTCCAATGTACGCAGCGTGAAGCGGGCGCTGGAACAGTCTGGCGACCAGTTCGCCTCGGGTTAGGAGAACACGAAAGGTGCCAGGAACCTTTCCTGGTCATTCCTCCTGCGTTGGATCGGAAACGGATCCGACACCTTTGTTTCGCCTTTGTTTTTCTGACACATTGTTTCTCGGTGCCTGAATATCTGGGTCAGTCGCATGATGACGGCATGCTGGCTCGAATGCTTGTGGCGATCCGGTTCTGCCTCAAGTAACGTCTGCGCGGACGGGTACATTTACGCCGATCGCATGTTGCCATTTGACCACATGCGAAATGCGACCTAGCTTTCATGAGGAGCGCTCCGGCCACTTGTGGGCCACGGGCCTCCGAGTCTCCGAGCTGCACCGGCTCGGTTGCCTTGAAAGGCTGTCCGCATGTCATCAGTTCCCACCAAGATGTCTCCCTCGGAACTCATCGCCAAATTGCGGGGAGTCGCGATCGGTGAGCCGTTGCCCGCATCGCTCCGCCCGGCGGATGAGTCATTGGCGAGTGGCCGAAATGCCGCCACCTCGGCCCCGACCGAGCAAGGACTTGCTCGGCTCAAGAGCCTGCTGTCGCCAGCTGCCAAACCCACCCCTCCAACTCGCCAGCCGGAGGAGGGATCGAAGTCGACGCCGATGGGAGAGATCAAACTCCCCCCTCCACCAGCAGCCCCTGCGAGCGCTCAGCCGATCCTCGAAGCCGAGGCCGAACCGCTGCCCGATGACATCATGATTCTGAACAAGGGGACCGGCGAGATTCGTGGTGCGAGTCATCTCGAAGCCCTGTTCGAGCGAGTCGAGAGCCTGCTCGGCGGTTCAACAGATGTGAAGCAGGGGTTCCTGCCCCGCGTGCCTACGACGGTTGAAGAGACCGGCCTGACCGAGGAAGAAATCGAACGCCTGGTCCTCAAGTTTCTGCTCCAGAAAGGCTCCGCCACCGGTCGTGAAATCTGTGCCCAGGTCAAGCTGCCGTATCAGATCATCGAACCCCTGATGAAGCAGTGGAAGAAGGATGCGCTCGTCACCTACAAGGGGGCGGCCGAGATGGGGGACTACCACTTCGCCATCGTCGACCTGGGTCGCGAGCGGGCGCGACGGTACATCGATGAATGCGGCTACAACGGTGCCGCCCCGGTGGTGCTGGGCGACTACCTGAAGGCGATGAAGGCCCAGACGATCGCCAACCAGTCGGTCACCGAAGAGGATCTCACGCGAGCCTTCTCGGACCTTTTGATCTCCGAGGCGATGTTTGAGCGGCTCGGCCCCGCGATTAACTCGGGACGCGGGATGTTCCTGTTCGGTGAACCCGGTAACGGCAAGACCAGTATCGCCGAACGCATCACCAAGTGCTTCGGCTCCACAATCTGGATTCCGCGCACGCTGGGAATCGACGGCGAGATCTTGCGGCTGTTCGATCCAGGTGTCCATGAGGAGATCCCCTACGATGTCTCCGAGGGGCTGTTCGACCTGTCCGGTGTCGATCCGCGTTGGGTGCAGATTGTGCGTCCGACTGTGGTGGCCGGGGGGGAACTGACGATGTCCGAACTGGAGATCACGCAGAACCCGTTTACGAAAATCTGCGAGGCCCCGCTGCAACTCAAGGCCAACTGCGGCACGTTCTGCATCGACGACTTCGGTCGCCAGACGATGCCGGTGTCCGTACTCCTCAACCGCTGGATCGTGCCCCTCGAAAAACGGTACGACTATTTGAACCTCCCCAGCGGGAAAAAAATCCAGGTGCCGTTCGACCAGCTGATCATCTTCTCGACCAACCTGGAACCGAAGAACCTCGTCGACGGGGCGTTCCTGCGTCGCATCCCATACAAGATCATGGTGCCCGACCCGTCGCGCGAACACTTCCGCAAGCTGTTCGAGATCATGGCCCCCAAGTGCGGCCTGATCCTCGACATGGAGGCGGTCGATTACCTGATCGAGAAGCACTACCTCGCCGTGAACCGCCCGTTCCGCAACTGCCAGCCGCGCGACCTGCTGCAACAATGCCGGAATTACATGACCTATACCAAGGGGCCGAAGAACGTCACCAAGGCATCATTCGACTTTGCGGTGTCGAACTACTTCTCGGTGATGTAACCCTCGAGAGATCATCCGCTGCACGATATTCGAGTCGAAGTGTCAGCCGGGTATGGTGGGGAGACGTTTTAGGTTCTGGCTCGAAACAACGATCCGAATCGATTATGAACAGAAAGCAACAACGTTAGCCAAGAGAGTTCGAACGAGCCCCTTCGTATCCTTCTGTCCCACTCCCACGAGTGAAACGGGAAGTTGTTTTAGACCATGTCCTGAGTGCTACGATTTCTCCGGTCACACGAGCCAGACTCGATGGCCCGGCCCAGTCTGTCCTGAGAGTGCGTGTCCATCACGACGGATCCGACAACAACCAGGCTTCGAGCCTGGTGCCAGCCCCCCCTCTCCCGACTGAGGTCGATCGCCGTCGCCCGGTGGGTCTGGCACTGGTGCCAGTCGCCAGTCGTCATGATCGATTGCGAGATGGGTTGATGTGGGTCGTATGACTGTTTCAGGGTGGTCAACCGCACGCCCAGCCCCGTCGCCCGCTCTCCAAAGACCCCTGGCCCCTGATTGGCAAACCGCCGGAAAATCCCAATATCAAAATCGGCTCCTTCACCCAGTCGCGTCACATGACCGTCCCAAACTTGACCACCCCCCCGGACCGACTAGAATCCCAACCAACGGGGTGTAGCTCAGCTTGGCTAGAGCGCTACGTTCGGGACGTAGAGGTCGCAGGTTCAAATCCTGTCACCCCGACTAGACGAGACAAGAGGCCCTTCGACGAGCAAGTCGAAGGGCTTTCTTGTTTCTGGCACTAGAGTTA
>JAYTWO010000156.1:0-9351 GCA_043743415.1 Planctomycetota bacterium | reverse complement strand
CCAAGCTCCTAGCGGCCTGCGGGCGGCGATCCTCACGGGGCTGTTCGCGGGCCTGTGGGCCGGAGTCGGGTGTTATCTCCGTCCGAGCTGGCTGCTCTTTCCACCGTGCTTGGTGCTGTGGCTGTGGTGGCTGAAACGAGATCGCGATCGGCTGATCGTGGTGATTTGCACCGGAGTGGTCATGATCGGGAGCCTCGTGCCGTGGGGGATGCGGAATCAGCAATATGCCGACGGTCACTTCGTCCTGACCACTCTCTGGATGGGGCCCAGTCTCTACGACGGCTGGAATCCCCAGAACACCACGGGTGACAGCAACATGGCCTTCTTCGACGAGGAGAACCTGCTCTCGCACATGTCCGAGTACGAGATGGACCGCGAATACCGCAGGCGGGCCTGGGATTTCGCCTTCGAGAACCCCGGTCGTGTCGCGGTGCTCGCCGGGAGGAAGGCCGTCCGCTACTGGAACCCCTTCCCCAACGCCGCCCAGTTCAAAACTTCCCCGGCACTGAGGCTCGTGTCGCTCGGTTGGTATCTGGTCGTCTTCGTCCCCGCACTCCTCGGGGCCTGGCAATGGCGACATTCGCTCGGCGTCCTGGCGATCACAGCCGGTCCCATTCTGTACTTCGCCGCACTGCATCTGGTATTCGTCAGTTCAGTCCGCTACCGCCTGCCCGGTGAGTACCCGCTGCTCGTACTGACTGCGGTCGGCATTGAGTCTCTGGTGCAGCGGTGGCGACCTCGTCCACGGATTGCAACAGGTCTTCCGGAATGAACTCTCCGGTTGGCAACGATTGTAACCCACTTGTGCGGGTTGTCCGGGTGGTAAGTTGGACCAACGCCTCGCCGATTGGTTTTTGGGCGTCATCTTCGCTATGATACCCCCTTGGCCCCGGCGATTCAGCGTTCGTTTTTGACCCGGTGCTGCGGACTCACGATGACGTCTGATGGAGAACCAACAGTTCCGTTGGCTGGGAATGCCTGGAACAGTGGTCGCGCGGGAGCGCTCCTGAGATGGACGTGTTGCTTCGGGGATATTCGGTCAACGCTCCGACATGGTTCTACCTGTCGACGCTGTTGATTTTGGCCGTGTTCTACCGCTTCAACCGCCTCTGGTCACTGCGCAATGTCGATTTGGTGTTGCTGCTGCTCGCCTCTCCCGGGCTGCTCTTTGTTCGCAACGATGGCACACGACAACTGGGTTACATCTGGTTGTTCACGTTGTCGGGCCTCTATCTGGCGAGGTTGCTGTTTGACCCGATTCTCCAGCGGCGGCCGCAACTCAGCCAGAACCTGAATAACGGCGGTCTGATCTTCCTGTGTGCGGCGGCGTTTGTGTTTCTGTCGACGAAAGCGATTACCGACACCCTTCCCCGGTTGACCACAGTCACCGTGGAACATGCCGAAGCTCTCCTGAACCGGACGAGCCTTCCGCATCTGCCGCAGATGCAGGGCGAACCCTCACCCGGCCCGGCAGCCACTCTCATTGCCGCACCGGTGGAGTTCGTCTTCGAGGAACTCGCGGCCCGGATTCTGTCGATCCTGACCCACGGAGCCGTTGTCGCGGGACTGATCGTCGCCGGCAAAAAACTCTTCGGAGATTTGCAACTCGGGTTGGCAGCCGCCACGCTCTACATGTTGCTCCCGGGCACGGCGTACGATGTCGGCAAGTTCAACCATGTGTTGCCCGCGGCTCTGATCGTGTGGGCCATTGTCTTCTATCGTCGACCGATTTGGGCCGGGATCTTCCTGGGGCTGGCCTGCGGGGCAATGTTCTTCCCGGTGTTTCTGCTGCCGCTGTGGTTTGCGTTCTACGGGCGTCGCGGCAGCTTGAAGTTCGGCATCGCCCTCGGAGCGGTGGCCGTCGTGCTGATGGGCAGCCTGGCCCTGACCTCGCTGGATGGCCCGACGTTTGTGAATAAGATTCTGGGCTCGATCGACCTGGAGGTCTTGGCCTTCCGCTCCGATTCCCCGATGGAGGGGTTCTGGAAAGAGGCCGAGTATCTCTCCGTCTATCGCCTGCCGGTGATCGCCCTGTACTGCATCCTGCTGATCGTGCTGACCGTCTTCCCTCGCCAAAAGACCGTCGAGCACCTGCTGGCCCACTCCGCCGCCATCATCATCAGCACGCAGTTCTGGTACACGCAGCAGGGCGGCGTGTACGTGCTGTGGTATCTGCCGATGTTCCTGATGGTCATCTTCCGCCCCCGGCTGCTGCACCTGCTCCCGCCGGACTCTCAGCTGGAGGCGAATACGGCATCGGTCCGGGATCGCAAATCGCCCGAAGCCGCCCCGACCAGTGGTGCCGTGCGGTCGCAGTTGTACCGGTAGTTTTGAGAAGCACGCAGAGGTGCCATTCTCGATCAGACCTCGACTGAATCGTTGACACGGTTTGTGACTCTGGTAAACATGCTCGACGAGGCGATTCTCGTCATCGCCCGCAGAATCAGAAATCCGTCAGGAGGACGCCAGTATGTCGGAACTCATCGTCAACCCCGTTATGCCGTGGGTCGATGTCGAGCAGGTGATGCTCGATCTGGAAGCCGAAACCGAGCTCTTCCCCATCGATGCGATTCGTCTCGTCCAGAAGCATCCCTGGCTCTTCATCCCGCGATTGATCGACACCATCGACAATGCGATGGCTGACCACGAGGCCGGAGAGCATCGGGATGGTGAGGCGCATGTCTTCGCCCTCTTCCTGCTCACCGAATTTCGCGCCCGGGAAGCCTGGCCCGCCATCCGCCGGGTTCTGCTGCTGCCCGATGAAGGCGCCCTCTGTGTGTTCGGGGGGAAGCTCTTTGAGAGCTTCGAGCGTCACCTGGCGGTCTTCGCAGCGGGGCACGTCGAGATCCTGGATGAACTCCTGTCCCATCCCGACCTCGACCCCTTTGTCCGAATCGAGGTCATGGAGTCATTCTTCCTTCTCGTCCGTGATGGTCACATGACCCGCGACGAGGCGGTCGGGCGGCTGCATCGCATGCTGCGGGCGGCGATCGCTGATGTCGATTGTCAGACGGCGACGGAACTGGTTCAGGAACTCGCGAGATACTCCCCCCATGAGGCCCTGGACGAGATTCGATCGGCCTACGACGACGACCTGATCGACCCCGAACAAATCGAATGGTCTGAAGTCGAGGAGAGCATCGCCGAAGGTCAAGCGGGCTTCGAGATGAGGCTGGGCGATCTAGATCCGACCGGCATGCAGGATACGGTCGATGAGTTGGAAGCATGGGCCCTGTCTCGGGACGAGTCCGAGGAGGGTGAAGAGCCGGTGATCGATCTGAGATCCCAGTCCGCTTTTGCGCAAGTGATGACGCAGCTGTGGCGGCAGTTCCAGGGGATTGAACCCATCGATATCAAGACGCTGGACTCCGATGAACCGGAGGAGTTCGAGGTCGGTACGATCTTCAAGACCGAACGCCGCGTCGGTCGCAACGAACCGTGTCCGTGTGGGAGCGAGAAGAAGTACAAGAAGTGCTGCGGCGGATCGTGAGCGTGAGCGGCTGTGCCTGGGAGCGTGGCCGGAGCGTGGAACCATGATCGACCATTGGCGGGCGACTCCACGCTGGTGAGGCGAAGCCCTTGGCCGGTGGCACCCGAAGAAAACAGTCTCCCCGCCACGGGGGACCAGTCCCAGTGGCGGTGTGTCTGTATCGCCCGCTTTCCGTCAACACCTCACCCAATACACACACAGCCCGGAGCAGTGACTGCTCCGGGCTGTGCAATTGAACATGTGGCGAGGTCGGCGACTGGCGACTCGCGGAGCGGCCTGGCCTATGCGGCGTCGAACTCCGAAATGCGGTTCTGCGGAGCGAACGGAGAGACAGAGTCCTCGTTGGCATCCAGCCGGAACTGCATGATGTAGGCGTCCTCGCCGGTCTCGTCGTAGTGGCTCCGCAGCACGCTGATGGCGCGGAATGCCTGGTTCCGGAAGAACAACTGGCCTTCCAGGTTCCGCTCCCGGCACTCCAGCAGGATCTCGTTGCGACGCTGCTGCGAGAGCTTGTCGATCAGCCGCAGCACCATCTGCGACCCGATCCCACAGCGACGCACCTCGGGAGCGACCGCGAAGTTCAGAATCTGCAGCCGCGACTTGTGCAGCTCATAGATCATGAAGCCGACGATCTTGTGATCGTGCTCGGCCACCATGCCAATGCAGTTCCGTTGGCGGAGACAGCAGAGGAAATCCTCGTCCGTCCAGGGGAACTCGAAGCTGGCCGATTCAATGCGGAGAACTTCCTGCATATCGCGGCGGATCAGCCAGCGAATTTGAACGTCCAGATGTTCACGTTGTTCACGAATCGCACTCACGTTGGCCTCCCTGCCGCCTGTGTGCTTTGCAAATCAAAGCTCTGCAATCGAGTGATGTCGTTCTCGGTCCGCAGGTGACGACTCTGCCGTATCTGCGGGGGGCGACGATAACACAGCTGCCACTCGGGGGAAAGATCGAACAAACCGAATTTCCTCGAAAGCGATTTCTTCGGCGGGTTCAGCCGCTGAGGAGACCCAATCGAGGAGTCCACTGTGGCACATCAAAGGCAGGTCATTCCAGTCGATACGTGTGTCATCGGCAGCCACCGCTGCCAGATATCACGGTTTTTTGGTGAGAATGCCTGAAGTTGACCATCGCGTTCAAAAAGCCCAGGGGGTGCGACCACTGGGCTGATGGCGAATCACGCCGTCTTCCCCTCGGTCAGTTTCATAAACGCCGTTTCCATGTCCATCGCCTCCGGCTGGAACATGCGGATGCGGCAACCGAGGTGCATCATGTCGTCCAGCAGAACTTCCGCCCCGGTCTCGCTGGCGCGCATGCGGATGGCCACACGGTCGGCTTGCGGCTCAACACTCTCGACACCGGGCAGGGCGCGAATCTTCCCCAGCAGTGCCTCATCCAGATTCAGCACCTGCACATGGATCACCTGCAGCAACCCGAGTTGGCCATAGATCTCGTCGAGCGAGCCTTCAGCGACGAGTTTGCCAGCCTCGACGATGCCAATCCGGGTACAGAACTGGGCCAGCTCGTGCAGGATGTGGCTGGAGATGATGATCGTCTTGCCCATCGCCTTGAGGGCCTTGAGCAATTCACGGACCTCAATCCGCGCCCGAGGGTCCAGCCCGCTGGCTGGCTCGTCCAGCAGCAACAAGTCCGGATCGTGCAGCAACACGCGGGCCAGCCCCAGTCGTTGCTTCATCCCTCGCGACAACGAATCGACAGCGGCATCGGCCTTGTGCGTGAGATCGGTCAGGTTCAGCACATCGCCAATCGTCCGCTCCCGCTCCGCGCGTGGCAGTTGATACGCTGCGGCAAAGAAATGCAGGTACTCGGCAGCTGTCAGGTCTTCATAGGTGCCAAAGTAATCCGGCATGTACCCGATCATGCGGCGGATCTTCATCGGGTTGTCGGGGACGCTGATGCCGCCGATTTTGACCACACCCGCGTTGGGACGGATGAGGGTCGCGAGAACCTTGATGGTCGTCGACTTCCCCGCCCCGTTCGGCCCAATGAAGCCAAACACCTCGCCTTGAGGAATCTCAAACGAGATCCCCCGCACGGCCTTGAGTTTGCCGTACGAGACACGCAGGTTCTGGATTTGGACAAACGACATCGCCCACTCACCTGAAAGATCGCACCGGTAATGAGAGGCCGCAGTGTATCACCGTCGTCGATGCGTCGCAGGCTCGCCCGTGTGGGATACGTCGGATCAGTTACCAGATGTGGGCACGATTTGGAAAGTCGTCTGCGCAGCTGTCGTTGGACTCCAACGGGATGCCGCGACATCGCCATCGACTACCCGACATGGACGACCACGCAGGTGATGTTGTCGCGCGAGCCGCCTTGCTGGGCCGCCTCGACAATCTTCTGCGAGGTCAGTTGGGGATCGTGCGTGTTCAGAAGGAGTTCGCGGATGACCGTGACCGAAGCGCCATCGGTCACTCCATCCGAGCAGAGCATATAGCGATCGCCGGGTTCCGGGACAATCTGTTTGGGCTCGGAGCCGCCGCTGCCTTCCTTGGTTCCCAAGTACTTATACAGCACATTTTTATAGCGGTGGGTGAGGGCTTCTTCGGCGGAGATCGTCCCCGCGTCGACCAGAGCCTGGGTCAGCGAATGATCCTTGGTGATCTGCTCCAGCTTCCCGGCCCGGAGGCGGTAGACGCGGCTGTCACCCACGCCACCGATATAGAGGTACCCTGCGACTTTCACGATGAACGTGACCGTCGTGCCCATGTTGTTGTAGCGGGCATCGAGACCGCCGAGAGCCATGATCTCGTTGTTGGCGTGCGTGACGGCCCGCTCGATGGAGTCGATGACCGGCTGAGAGTCGGACTTCTGGAAGTCGACCCATTGCTGGAGCTTCTCGGAAATCAGATCGATCGCGAGCTCACTGGCCTTCTCACCAGCGCTCTGTCCCCCCATCCCGTCTGCGACCAGGAAAAATCTGGCCTGGGGATCGATGTGACAGTTGTCCTCATTGTTGTCGCGAAAGTTGCCCTTGATGCTCAAGTGGCCCGACTTCAGCGAAACCTGACCAGCCATGAGGCTCTGGCTCCCTAGATGACACGAACTTGGACGGACGGAGAGACGCCCCCCCCACCCGTACTCTTATCTTAACACGAAGGGGGTTGGATTTGCAGTGCAGTGAACTGTCAGTGCCCAGTTGTCTCAGATGCCGATCAATCTGCCAAAGAGACAAGCTGTGACGGGAGGAGTTGAGCGGGGAGTGACGGTTGTGCCTGTGGAAGGGGACAGCCACTCCGAGCCGGTTGAGAACGGTTCAGACTGCGATGGTCGCTCACGTGGACACGGACGTTGCCCATTCGCCCAGTCACTCCATCAAGAGTTGTTCTACATCGGCGCGGGAGGAATCATCCAGTCGTCCGGCGAGGGCGGCTTGAAACAAGTGGTTTACTCTTCTTCGCCATCTGGAGGAGTGGTCGCCGCAATTCGCCGGGCGACCCATCGTCCCAGCAAGAAATGTCCGAGAACATTCAGACCGATGACCGCCAGTACCCCTGCCAGAACCTGGACATTGATCACTGACATCATCGTCATGACCAGCGCGAAGAACCCGCCCGCCAGCACGACCAGCCACAGGACGCCCAGCCAGACATAACTATCGCCATCGCCCGTCGGACGAGACGACTGACGCGGGAGTCGAGGCGGGGTACTCATGTCAGCTTCCCTTGCGCGATCAGCCGCCGGAGGTTCTGCTCGCGCTGGAAGAAGTTTTCTTCAAGCATCTCCGTCACACGGGCTTCCGTCAGCAGCAGCCCGACGATCCCGCCCGGCTTGGTGTACTCGATGCGGTCAATCATCCGCGTCTGGCCATCGGCTTCTTCAAACAGATGCTCGTGACGCCAACTCTTCATCGGCCCTTCCACCTGGACTTCGACAATCCGCACGGGACGATCGTAGACCGAAATCTCATGAGTCGCTTTCTGCAACTGCCCCATGGCCATCATCTGAATCATGATCCGGGAACCCGTGGCCACGACCTCGGGAGCTTCGACAAACTTCATCCCCAGACTGGCATCGCTGATCTGCGCGACGTTCGCGGGCCGAGACAGAAAATCGAACAGAATCATCCGCGAAATCGGCAGCAGGATGTTCTCTTCAAAGATCGCCATGTCGGTCTCAAGCGGTGGGAGTCAAGGGGTGACGTGTGGCCTCTCATTGTCGCGGGCGCGGCGGCGAGTACAAGGACGCGGCAGGAGAGTCATCCGCGATCCCGCGGTCAGCGCGACCCCTTCGCCACGAATGCCTGATAAAAATGCAAATCCCCGCAGACTGCCGTAATCTACGACGGCCTGCGGGGTTTGCAGAACAGTGGCCAGAGGCGGGATCGAACCGCCGACACCAGGATTTTCAGTCCTGTGCTCTACCAGCTGAGCTATCTGGCCAGATGGGTACGGAATCGTAGTGGGGGGCTGGAGTGGTTGCAATCGAAGGACAAGCAGAAGTGGGGGCGGGTTCGGGGGCATTGCAATGGAGTGGCTGTTCCCGGTGATGATTCGTCAATCGCCGACTGGCTGGAAGCCGATCCCGCGAACCCTACAGATCCGCATCCAGGATGCGTTGCGACCAGATGTACGCCACAATATTCAGCAACACCGCGGACACCAACACCAGTTGCCCAGCCGGCTCGACGAACAGCCGCTCGACGCTGCCGGGATCGAGGAATGCCCAGTACATGGCCAGAATTGCCGCCGGAGCGAGCGACATGTACAGCGCCGACCGCCGCGACTCGGCGGTTTCGGCCATTATCTTGCGTTCGAGCCGGTGCAGCTCGCGAACCGACACAGCGATCCGCTCGACGACCTCGTTGAGGCGACCCCCGCTCTGGCGGCTGGCCTCCATCGCAGCGGCGAATAACGCGAAATTCTCGCTCTTGAGCCGGTCGCGGGCCTCCTTCAGGCACACATCCAGCGTCTTACCGAGCTGGTACTCTCCGTGAATCTGCTGGAACTCCTCTTGAATCGGGCGGGGGCATTGCGAGGCGAGCACATCGAGCGACTGTGGCAGAGACAGGCCCGCGCGGATCGCACTCGACAGCGAGACCATCGCATCCGCCAACTGGTCCTCGATCTTCTCCCGACGACGAGCCGCCAGGTTGCGGAGGATCAGCCAGGGAACCGTCAGCAACAACCCGATCGCACACGCGGCAAACAGCGGCGACCCCAAACCCACCCACAACAGCACCCCCACAGATGCGGTGATCCCCAGCCAGCAGGTCAGATACATCCGCAGACGGACGGTCGAGACGCGAATGCGTCGCAACTGGTCGGACCACCGGCGTTCGAGGTCATCGAACCACCCCCCGTCCGAAGTCCGCAGCCCCCAGCCCGCCATGGCAGCCGCCAAGCCGATCAGCAGTGAAGCGAGCCAGGGGAGTAACATGCCGGGAACACCTCGGGAGGGACGCCTCGAAGACTGGACTCATGTTACCGAGTTGCTGAGAGATCGCCATGAATCGCGGATCAGGCGACACCGGGGTGTCTGCGTCTCAATTGTCGGAGGAGCGTCCTCTGACCATGGGCCGTGTTCTGAGCCGCGAAGCGGTGGCCGCAGGCTCGGCGTGACATCTCTGGGCGTCAATCACCGTTTCGGA
Source organism: Planctomycetota bacterium (assembly GCA_043743415.1). GTDB lineage: Bacteria > Planctomycetota > Planctomycetia > Planctomycetales > Planctomycetaceae > TH-plancto1. The sequence continues at coordinate 244 of JAYTWO010000156.1, read as the reverse complement.
GAAGAGGGACTCACGCACTCGCCGCTCATGATCCGAGTCGACTGGCGTAGCACGCAAGCGAGGGAACCACCCCGACATGCGGGGTGGCGGGGAGACGATTTGCAACCGCCTGACTTAGGCGTAATTTACCCGTGGGATAGGCTTCCAGCCTGTCTTTCTTAAGGAACTGTCCCGGAATAAGAAGCGGATTTGCAGAACGTAAGACGGACTTCCAGTCCGTCTTTTACAGGACGGACTAGAAGTC
>JAYTWO010000155.1:0-7940 GCA_043743415.1 Planctomycetota bacterium | reverse complement strand
GGGGTACAAGTTCACCGAAGGGCCAGTGACCAATGCGACTGGCGAGGTGTTCTTCAACGAAGTGCCGAGCGGGACGACGTTCAAGATCGGCCCCGATGGGAAGCCCGCGGTGTTCATTGCCGACTCGAATCAGGGGGACGGCCAGCGGTTCGGGGCCGATGGAAAGCTGTATGCGGTGGCTCGCAAGACCTCGCAGATACTGGCTTACGAGCCGGAAGCGTCAGCGCCCGGAGCAGCCCCCAAGTCGAGCGTGTTCGCGGACGGGTTCCTCGGCAACGACCTCGTCGTGCGGCACGACGGCAGCGTTTATGTCACCTTCCCGGACTGGGAGAAGGGGCAGAACAGCACCGTCATGTACATCTCTCCAAAGGGAGAGAAGAAGGAAGTCGACAAGGGCATCAAGTTTACCAACGGCATCTGCTTCTCCCCCGACCAGTCGCTGCTGTACGTCGCCGATTCCAAGTCGCACTGGGTCTACAGTTATCAAGTGCAGGCCGATGGCACGCTGGCTCACAAGCAGAAGTATTACCACCTGCACGTGCCGGACAGTGCCGATGACAGCGGCGTCGACGGGCTGCGGACGGACAAGGACGGTCGACTGTGGGCGGCGACGCGGATGGGGTTGCAGGTGTGCGATCAAGCGGGGCGAGTGAACTGCATCATCCCGACGCCAAATGGAAAGGTGTCGAACCTGACATTCGGCGGGCCGAACTTTGACACGGTGTATGCGACCTGCGGCGACAAGGTATTCAAACGCAAGGTGAAGGTCAGCGGCGCACCGCTGACGCCGATCAAGCCGGAGAAGCCGAGATTGTAGGCCATTGTGGTACGACGCTCCGTGTATCCTCATCGGTCGATCGCCGTGTCTCTCCCTCCGGATGGAAAGTACAATTCACCATCATGCTACGAAGGAGGCACGCCCATGAACCGCATTGTGATGACATCAATAGTCAGCCGTGACGGCATTTTGCATCTGTCGCTGCCGGTGGGATTGGCCGAGGCGGATCGGGAAGTCCAGGTGACTGTCGAGTCGTTTCCACTTCGAAAGCCGATGACCCAGGATGAATGGTCGGCTTGGGTGGAATCGATGGCCGGAACCTGGGAAGGCGACTTCCAGCGCCCACCGCAGGGTGACTATGAGGAGCGGGAGCCACTCTCTTGAAGTACCTTCTGGACACGAACGCTTGTATCGGTTGGCTTCGACTCACTCAGCCAACATTGGTATCGAGAATCAAACAGGAATCACCATCCAACCTCGTGATCTGTTCCGTAGTCGTGGGGGAATTGATCTTCGGTGTCGAGCGGGCTGCGCTCGCTCACCGGGCCAGGAACCGCATGCGTGTTGAGCAACTCCGCCAGCAATTCGTGTCTGTGCCATTCGACGATTCCGCTGCCGAGGAGTACGGCAGAATACGATCTCAATTGGCAGACTTGGGGACTCCGATTGGACCGAACGACCTGCTGATCGCTGCGATCGCATTAACCCATGGTCTGATTCTGGTGACCCACAACACGACCGAATTCAGCCGATTGGATGGATTGGTCATCGAAGATTGGCAGTAGTGCTCGTCAAGGCTCGCTTTTGGGGTCCGCTTCCCTCGGGAGGGAGAGGCTCAACACCCAAATCCTAGCGCTGACAAGGCTCCAAGTTGCCCACGTTCTGGCGAACGTCGCTACCCCGAATCTTTAGGCGAGCGGCCAGAGGAAGCCTAGCCTTTCCAGGCCGTCCTGGTCGCATTTCTTGCGGCGAGACGGCCTGGAAAGGCCGTCTTACGGGGAGACTCTGACCGACCGCTCGCCTTACCGCTTCGGTACGCCCGGCTTCACTTCATATGCAGCGGGTTCGACGCCGTCGCCGGGGTTCTTGATCCCGGAACTGCCGTTGAAGACCCCGCCGACGCCAAGCAGTTCCGGGTGCCGCGAGACCTTGTCGCTGAACACCCGCACGTCCGCCATGATCGGCTCCAGGTTCCCGAGCAGCAGTGAGAGCGAACTCGCCGAACGATTGAGATTGTTATACAGCTCCGGGTCCTCGGCGAACTTTCGCAGCGTGCCGTCCCCCTGGTTGACGGCCTTGGCCACTGCGTTCATCTCCGTCAGTAGCGATTCCAACTCGGTCAGACTCTTGTCGAGGTGTCCCACCAATGACTGACTCTGAGCGGCCAGCGGGTCGGTGGCAGCGGAGAGCTTGTCGAGGTTCTCGCTCATCTTCTGGATCGAGGTCCGGGCGGCAGTGATCGTCAGCTTGGTCTCTTCGGCCATCTCGGGGAGAGCGGCGATGGTGCGTTTGAGATTGTTCTGTAGCTCGGGGTCGTCGAGGACTTTGTTGGCACTGGCCAGCGTGTGCGAGGCGGTGTCCATCGTCTTCGTGAGCGTGTCGAGGGCCAACGCGGCGCGTTCGATCACATCATTGAGATTCCCGCGTTCGGTCTCGACGAGGGAGTTGATGTTCTTCCCGACCAGTTGCCATTCGCGGCTGGTGGCCTCGAACGAGGCCAGCGTTTCGGAAACAGTGCGTTCCATCTTCTCAACCGCCTTCAGCGGATCGGTCGGGGCCTCGCCGTGGAGTCGTTTATTCGGCGGCAGGAACTCGGAGCTGCGACCGCCGGAGAACTCGATGGCGGCATCGCCGAAGAGGGCCTTGGAGAGGTAGGGCTTGGAGTCGCGGCGGATGCGGCGGTCCTCTTCGATACTGAGAATGACCAGTACGCCCGGTTCGGTCTCATCGAGCAGGACTTCCTTGACCTCCCCGATGAGCACTCCATTCATCCGCACCGGACAGCCGGGATGCGTACCCGATGCCTCGTCAAAGTGAACGGCAATGGCGTAAGTCTTCTTCCAATACTTCTGGACCTCGCCGAACTGAATGATCAGCGCGGTCGCGATCCCGATCGACAGGAGCACGAAGAGACCGACGCGGAATTGGAGGGTGCGTTCGTTCATGAGGGGGAACGTTGAGGGTTGAGCGACGGGAACGCCCAGGGGTGGCAACCCCTGGGCTTTGGCTGGTTTCACTGACAACTGACGACTGACAACTTCTCACGCAGCTGCCAGTTCCATGAGCCGCTCGCCCGCTTCGCCACGGACGAACTGGGAGACTCGACGGTCGGGGCTGTCGAAGGCGGCAGCGGCGGTGCCTTCGTAGATGATCTGGTTCTCGTGCGGGCTGAGGCGGGACAGCGGGTAGAACATCACCACGCGGTCGGCGACCTTGCGAACGGTACACATGTCGTGCGTGACGACGATGCTGGTCACGTCGCCGCGTTGCCGCGTGTGCAGGATCAGTTCGTTGATGACATCGCTCATGATCGGGTCGAGGCCGGTCGTCGGTTCGTCGTACAGCACCACCTCGGGGTCGAGGGCCATCGCGCGGGCCAGACCGACTCGCTTCTTCATCCCCCCGGACAACTGGGCGGGCTTCTTGTGTTCGACCACATCCAGACTCAATCCCACATCTCGCAGCCGGTCGCGGACCGTCTGGCGAATCTGCTCCTCGGGAAGTTGGAGGTTCTGCCGCAGCCCGAACGCCACGTTCTCGTAGACGGTGAGACTGTCGAACAGGGCGGCCATCTGGAACAGGTAGCCGAACTTGAGGCGCTCACGGCTCAGCACGCGGTCGGACAGCGGGGCGATAGGCCGACCGTTCCAGAGAACCTCCCCGGAGGAAGGCTCCATCAGCCGCATGAGTAACTTGAGCATGACGCTCTTCCCGCACCCGCTCTCGCCGATGATGACCAGCGTCTCGCCCCGCTGCACTGGCAGCGTGACATCACGCAGCACTTCCTGGTCCCCGAAGGAGCGGGTGACGCGGCGGAGTTCGACGATCGGATGGGAAGTGGTCAGTGGTCAGTTCTCGGTCAATGTGGCACGACGCTCCGCGTCGTGAGTGGCGACGCGGAGCGTCACACCACAATGGTTCATCCCATCGAGTAGGTTCGCGGAAAGATCAGGAAGTAGACCTCCATCAAGAACGTCCCGACCAGGAAGTCAATCACCAGGATCGTGACGAACGAGAAGACGAATGCTTCGGTGGCGGCGCGGCCGACGCCCTCCGCTCCGGCACCCGAGTGAAACCCGCGATGACAGGAGATGACAGCGATCGCCCCGCCGAACAGGATGCTCTTGATAATCCCCTGGAACACATCAAACCCGGTGACAAAGGCCCGCGAATAGTGCCAGTAGTAGTAGCTGTCGACACCGAGGACTTGCGTGCTAAACAGCCACCCGCTGAAGACGCCGATGCCGTCGGCGAACAGCGTCAGAGCCGGAATGAGTAGTACGCAGGCGAGGAACCTCGGCACCACGAGATGTGCGACTGGATTGGCTCCCAGGACCGTCAGGGCGTCAATTTGCTCGGTGACTCGCATTGTGCCAAGTTCCGCAGCGATGGCACTGCCGACGCGACCCGCCAGCATCAGCGCGGCGAGAACCGGGCCGAGTTCTTTAACCAGTGTCACGTTGACGACGGTGCCGAGCTGATTCTCCATCCCCATCAGGGCGAACTGATCGTACGCCTGGACGGTCAGCACCATGCCGATGAACGACCCGGTGATCAGAATCACTGACAGGCTCTGCACGCCGATCTGGTCCAAGATGGGCCACAGCACATTCCCGCGCGGCCACCCCGAGAACAGCCACCCCAGCATCCGCCAGCCGAACAGCATGATGTCCCCCACGAGGCGCGTGACTTCCAGCACCATGCGACCGAGCGCATGGATGGGAGTCAGCGGGGCTTCGAGGGATTGGGACATGCTGGATCGGGTCGGTAAGTGGCTCGTAGGACGGACATCCTTGTCCGTCCTTCACTTCGCGGGCTGGGTTTCTACAGCATTGACACATTTGCAGCGAGATCAGTTCGGAGGCGGCTGGGTCCACGAATGCCAGACGCACTTGGCACCATCAGTCGGTGTCCGAGTGCCCTTTCGGGACGTTGAAGGAACAGGTTGGTCACAGTTCCGCCGACTCTTCCCGATCACAGCCTCCCTGCGCCTCACGGCAATCTCCCAGTGTCGCTCACTCTCTCTTCACACTATTCAGGCTGCTCGACGTTCGCGGGCACGATCTCTGGTCCCACCGCCGATTCCTGCGCGGCCTCTCCCGTGATCGAGCGAGCCAGGGCACTCGCGTACAATTCGTGCCCCAGTGCGGACAGCCCCGGCGATTTGCGGAGAAACAGGTGCTCCGGCTTCGGGGCTTGCAGGAACGCCGAGAGCGGCACGACACACGGAATCTGTGCGGTCTGACAGGCCCCCAGCAGTCGCTTGAAGGGCGAGGGACTCGTCCAACAGGCATCCTTGGGGATCCCATTCACCGAGCGGGCCTCGGGGGTGTTGCTGGCCTGGGGACTCACCTGCCACGGCTTGGGAGTCGTCGACACCAACAGCCGCGCTCCGATGGCTTCACACTGGTCCCGGATCGCAGCCAGCGGAGCCAGCGCCGATTTGATCTCCGCGTCGAGGTCCGGCGAATCGTCGGCGGTCCAGCGATAACGTTGATGGCGGTCAATAATCGATTCCCCGGTCGACGGCATCTCCCGATCCCACAGCTTCGCCAACTGCTGCTCGGCCTTCTGCACGACCAGGAACTCGTCGGACAATCGTGGTCGTTTGAGCTGACAGGCTTTGCGAGTCGCCGGATGCGTGGCCAGAGTGGGGTGCCCCTTCCGATCCAAGGCGACAAACCGCCGGACCGCTGCGTCTTCGGCCACGTCGGACATATCGAAATGCAGGACCACCAAATCGGGCTGGAGGGCGAGTAAGCGGTGCCGCAGTTGCAGAGCCGCGATGCGCGGGCAGTTCCCCGGCAGGCCCGCGTTGATGACCTCGACCGGGGAGCCAATCGTTGCGGTCAGCAGCACTTGCAGTTGTGCGGGGTAAGCGTCCTCGGCGGGCAGTTCTGCCGCCACGGTGGTCTCATCGCCCAGACAGAGAACCCGCAGCACTCCCTTCGGTTTGGGCACGACTGGCTCAGGGCCGCGTGCACCAAAGCTGTTGGTCGAGAAGGCCACCGATTCGCCAGTATCGGGATGCTGGAGCGACGCTTTGGCATTGGGCAGCATCTCAACCCACGTCGAGAGACTCGGGGCCACCAACTGCTCTTCCAACGGGAGATCGACGGAGCCCAGGGCCGGTTGGCAGTGGACCGCCGACTGAAACCGGTCAATGCGCAGGCCGATTTCCACGGTGCATATCACGAACGCCAGCAGACACGCTGCTGTTAGTAACCCTTTCAGATTCCGTCCCAAAGATTGCCACATAGGGCCGCCGTCGATTCCTTTCGAGCAGCATGCGCAGGGAGAGACCATTCCCCCCGGGGGACGGAATAGTAAGCGATCCCGACAAAACGGAGCAATTGGAGTCGTGTGGCCTCCGCTCTGGGGTGCGAGACGCACTTGGCATTCCAGACGGTGAGGCACGGATTGTGCGAGAGCCTGACGATCAAGAAGTGTCAGCCACGCAGCGCGAGGCGCAGGGGAAAAGGGGATCCCGGTCTCACAGCTGACTCCTCTAGACAGGGCAATCCCTCCGTCTCCGCAGTGGGCCATGAGTATCATACGCTTCCGTTCTCGTGACGATGCTTACTCCCTCACCTGCCCATGATTTTGTACTTCATGATTTTGTGAATCCTCATTCTTAACCGCTGACGTTCGGCATGTGAAGTGAATCACAAGGTTATGAGAGACCAGATCATGAAGAGTTCGGATGGCGGCGGTTCTGTTCAATCACACCGTGTGGCACTCGACTTTCGGGGTGGCAAACCATGCCAGCTGTGCGACTTGCAGCGGTTGGCCCGTGGCTTGACTGGACGGGATACCAGAACGGTCCGGGGGCTGGTGGAATCGGGGGCGGGACACGGATACGATGCCGTGTCTGGCTCGGCGGTTGACCGGGTATGGATTGCACGCTGGCAGGGACGTTCGGTGTCAGGATGACCGTGCGATGTTTCTTCCTCGGGGAAGATGAGTCGGGCGACGCGGTGATCGAACCGCCGATGGGCCCGTCCCGTCCCCCTCTGTTGGCGTGCTGCACCTCCCATGGTCGACAAGACATTTGAATCCGAAGATCAACTCATTTCCCGCGCCCAACTGGCGTTGTCCAACTGTAACTGGACGCTTGGAGAATGTGCCGCCCTGTGGACGAAGCGTTACGCGAAAGGGCGCACGGATGCGGCCTTTGGCGAGATGATTGGCCTCAGTGCCGATCAGATCTATCAGCGGCGACGCGTGTGGGAGACGTTTGGAGATATCCACTCGCAGTACACGCAACTGAAGTGGTCGCACTTCTATGCGGCCCTCAACTGGGACGATGCCGCAGCGTGCCTGGGATGGGCGGAGGAGATTCAGTCGACGGTGGCCGAGATGCGGGCCTGGCGGCGGGCTCAGCACGGCGAAGATTTGTCGCTCTCGGCAGACGAGGAACTGGAAGTCCCGTTCGACCCGACGGGGGACTTCCTGACCGTCGAGACCGGGGTCGTCCGCGACCCCGCCGAGATGGGTTATGACGCCGCTCAACGGCGGGCCAGCGGCGGTGCGGTGATGGATGATCGCGAGCGGGCGGCCACAGCTGCATCGGTGGCTCGCGAGACGAAGGACGACTATGCCCCGTTCGGCAAGGGAGCCCGCGGACCAGCCCCCGGCGAAGAACACGACCGCATCAGTACCGCCCCTCCGGTCGAGCAAATCGCCAAGCGAGTGGTCTCGACCTTGGAGAAATGCAACCAGGCCCTCAACCCCGATCTGCTGGAAGACCTGTCGACATTGCCGATTGCGCTTCAGCAGCGGCTGCTCAATGCGGTGGACAATCTGATGTCGAAGGTGGCCGGATTGCGGTAACTTAGGAACAGTCCCGGAATAAGTTCCGATTTTCGCCGTAGGACGGACTTCTAGTCCGTCCTGTCAAAGACGGACTGGAAGTCCGTCTTACGTTCTGCAAATCCGCTTC
>JAYTWO010000154.1:0-5842 GCA_043743415.1 Planctomycetota bacterium | reverse complement strand
GGGAACACCCAGCCGGTCACGGCGCTGCTGTTCCACTCGAACGGCCAGACGCTGTTCACCGCCGGAGCCGATGGGACGTTCCGGGGCTACACCACTCAGACTGGTCAGGCGGCGTTCAACGCCAACCACGGGGCGGTGATTCACGATCTGGCGATCTCGGCGAAGGAAGAGATCCTCGCGACTGCCGGTGAGAATGCCCAGGTGCGGCTGTGGCAACCCAACGGAGGAGCCTTCGGGGTGCAGACACTGCAAGGACTCTCCGGGCCAGTCACGCGCGTGGCCTTTGCAGCAGACGACACACAGCTTGTCTCCGGAGCCTCGGGAGAGAAGCCCGCCGTGCTGGTCTTCGATGTCGCCACTGGGGTTGTGCTTCAGCGATTCACCGAACAGGCCGGTCCGACGCTGGGATTGACTCGGCTGTTGCCGCCACCGCCACCCACTCCGGTGCCCAATGCGCCGCCGGTGCCACCCTCCCCGGTGACGACGATGCTCGCCTCCTCCGCGACCGGTGTCTGGTCGTGGAGTCTCGCCGCGGTTCGCCAGATCCCCGGGAACTCACGCGAGGTCACATCGCTGGCGGCGATCCCGGGCAACCCCCGGCAGGTGTTCTCCGGCTGCCTCGATGGGGTAATCCGTCGCTGGAATCTCGAAAACGGCCAGGACATGCAGCAGTTCAACCACGGCGGATCGGTGACCGCCATCGCCGTCAGTCCCGATGGACAGCGGCTGGCCTCGGCCACCGACAATACTCATACTGCGCGGCTGTGGAACATCAACGGGCAACAAATCGCCGAGATGCGGGGCGATGTCCGCAAGAAGACCGCCCAGACGCGGTCAGCGCAGCAACTGGCCGCAGCCAATGCCCGGCTGGGTGTGGCGAAGCAACTGCTCGATCAGGCCGAGAAGGATGTCCCCACGAAGACCACTGCCGAGAAGGCACTGGCCGACATGCTGACCGCCGCCACCACCGATGTGGCTGCGAAGAAGGCCGTCGTGGAGACCTCGTTGGCTGCCAAGATCGCCGCCGAGAAGGCGGCGATCGATGCCTCGGCGACTGCCAAGGTCGCGATGACCACTCAGGAGACCGCCGAGAAATCCGCCAAGGACGGGACCGCGAAGGTCACTGCCGCCCAAGCCAAACTGGCCCGGCTGCAGCAGTCGGCCGCCGCCGACCCCACCAGCGAGAAGCTCAAACAACTCGTCGTCGCGGCCACGACCGCCGTCACCACCGCCACGCAAGCCTCGCAGCAACTGACCGCTGCGGTGGCCCCGCCGACACAGGCTGCGACGCAGATGGCCACCCTCGCCAACACCGCCGCGCAGAAAGTGAACGAGGTCCAGAAGCCGTACAGCGATGCACAGGCGGCGCTCAAGACCTCAGAGGCCACGCAGAATCTTCTGTCCCAGCAGCAGGCGATTGCGGCGAGAGAACTGAAGGTCGCCCAAGACCTCGTCCCCGTGCGTAAGGACGCCGCGACGAAGACCGAAGCTGCGGTGGCGGAGGCCACCAAGCTCGTCGAGACCTCCAACACCGAGGCCACCGCAGCCGACATGCCGATGCGGTCGATCGCCTTCTCGCCGGATGGCACGCTGCTGGCGACGGCGGGCGATTATCCGAGCGTCCACACCTGGGACGCGACGACCGGAGCGGCGATGGGAGCCTTTGCCGGACATACCGGGCCGCTCAAAGCCGTGGCGTTCCTGAACGACTCCCAACTCGTTTCGGCCAGCGATGACCAGTCCTCCCGCGTGTGGGAGATCAACCCCGGCTGGGTGCTGGAGCGTACGATCGGTTCGGCGGAAACACCGACGGTCATCGTGCATCGCGTCACGGCGGTCGACTTCACTCGCGACTCGACGCTCCTGCTGATCGCGGGGGGCGTGCCGTCTCGGAGCGGGGAGCTGCAAGTGGTGAAGGTCGCCGATGGCTCGCGGGTGCTGTACCTCCCGCAGGCTCACAACGATGTGATCTACTCAGCCCAGTTCTCGCCGGACGCCAAGCGGATCGCCTCGGGCGGAGCGGACAAGTACCTCCGCACATTCGATGTCGCCACCAGCCAGCAACTCCGCCGATTCGAGGGACACACGAACTACGTCCTGGGCGTCGCCTGGCAAGGCAACGGCCAGATCATCGCCACAGCGGGGGCCGACAACACAGTCAAGGTCTGGGAGGCCGACACCGGCGACCAGCAGCGGACGATCGAAGGCTTCCCCCGCCACGTGACCGCGATCCGCTACATTGGCGAGTCCGACAACATCATCACCAGTTGTGGCGACAAACTGGTGCGGATGCACAACGCCTCGAACGGCGGCCTGGCCCGCAACTTCGGCGAGATCAAGTCCTGGCCGCACTGCGTGGCGATCACCCCGGACAGTAACATCGTGACCGCCGGGGATGCAGCGGGGAACATCTATTTCTGGAACGGAAACAACGGGCAGTATCTCAAGACGCTCAGCGTACCCGTGCCCGCTCCGCCGATGCCTGTGAAGTAGGCCAACCCCTCGTGGGACGGGCACGTTTGCCCGTCCTTCCCCCGTCGGATGGGCGTCCTCGCCAGTCCCTCTGCGAACGCAGCGTATCGCGAGCGGACAGAGATGACTGCCCCCTAGAACGGACCCCCAGGTCCGTTACGCCCGGACTTGGGGGTCCGGGCTACGGAACATTTCCACTGACCGATCGCCTTGCGAGGGAGGTCAACTCCGCGAAAGCATTGACGGTCCCAAGGGCCGCCAGTGTAGGCGAATGGGGCCGGAGCCGCAGAGTGGACCCTACCGAGGCCGGATCAGCCAGACGAGGTCTTCGTCGAGAGTTGCCTCCGGTATCACCTCCTGTATCTCTGGCACATCAGTCGCCCCCAGCCGCGACCGGGGCTACCCTGCTGATCCAACGAACAGAGCCAGTCCCTCCAGGAGCATTCGATGCCCCCTGCGAATCCTTTCTCCATCGAACACGAGGCGGAGTCCTTCACGCTCTCCCGGCAGGAACAGATCGGCTGGGTGATCGGCGGTGTCATCGGAGCGGCATTGATTGGGACCAGTCTCTGCGGCGTGTTCGGAGCGTTTGGCTGGATTGTGCTGGACTTTTATGAGGCTCACTCGGAACTGATCACCGAAGGAGAGGGAAACAAGCTGCTGTTCTACCGCGAGGCCGTAGTGGTTCCGCCGGAGGGGATTCGGGCCTTTCTGGAGGAGGCTCTTGTGGTACGATCACTGTTCCCGCCGAAGGCTTGACCGTATCCCGGCACCGTGAGACGACGTGTCGTCTCACTCCACACCGTGCGATTCCAGAAGGTGAGTCATCCGATGCCATTCGTCCTCTCCCGCTGTCTGGTCCTGGCGATCCTTCAGTCATCCGCGTGTACTGTGTTCGCTGCCGAGCCTTGGAAAAAGCACATCGTCGACGAAGGGCGGCATACGACCAATGTGGTGGCGGCCGACTTCACCGGGGATGGGAAGATCGACGTGATGGCGAACAGCGACGGGGCCACGCGGTTGTTTGTCGGGCCGGACTGGAAGCCGCAGATCGTCGACCAGACGCAGGACCACGATGCGATTCATGCGGCGGTGATCGATGTCGACCGCGATGGCGACCCGGACTTTATCGGGGCGCGCTACAGCCCCGGTTTGATCTTCTGGGTCGAGACGATTCGCGGGGAAGGAGCGTCCGAGCTGTGGCCGGTGCATCTCGTGGACGATCAGGTGAACGGGATTCACGGACTGCTGACCGGGGATGTCGACGGCGATGGGGCGGTTGATTTGATTGCCAACAGCGGCCAGCCGGTGGGACCGTTCGCGAACTCGGTGGTGTGGTATGACGTGCCGCAGCAGCCGCGAGGGGCGAAGGCGTGGCCTCGGTATGTGGCGGGGCAGGGCGATGCTCCGGGGCTGTCGCACTATCTGGGACTCGGCGACCTCAACGGCGATGGGCGAGCCGATTTACTGACAGCTGCCAAGGGCGGGCCGCAGGCGGAACCGGGGACGGGCGAGTGGTTCGGCTGGTGGGAGGCCCCGGCGAATCCGCGCACGAATGGGTGGAAGAAGCACCTGCTGGGGACCGGCCATGCGGGGGCGACGAACCTCGCCCCGGCGGACGTGAACCGGGACGGCCAGATGGACGTGATCGCCACGCGGGGTCACGGGCTGGGGGTGATCTGGTTCGAGGGGCCGGACTGGAAGGAACACACGATCCACCCGACCCTGGCCAGTCCGCACTGCCTGGCCCTGGCCGACTTCGACCAGGACGGGGATATCGACGCGGCGACGTGTGCCTATGAAAGCCAGATTGCCGCCTGGTTCGAGAACGATGGGCAGGGGCAATTCGAGACGCACCTGCTCGATGAGAACCAGTGTGCCTACGACATCCGCGCGGTCGACATGGACGGGGATGGGGATCTCGATGTGCTCGTCGCGGGGCAGCTCAGCAAGAACGTCGTGTGGTATGCGAACCCGTTGAAGTCGAAGGCGGCACCGGAGCATCGCTGATCGGGTGGGACTTATGCTTCGCGCGGGCGGAAGTGAGACATTCCCTCGTAGCCACGTTTCGCCAGAACGTGGGCGAATTGGCGTGCGTGCCCGCCCTCTGGCGAGGGGCAGCTACCCCCCACCCGGGACCGCGAGAAGCCAGTCGGTCAGGCTCTGCCTGACTCTTCGCCAGCCAGAGAAGTTTCACTTGCCCCCCAGAACGATCAGGCACAGCCTGACCTACCTCTACTTGTGCCAAGGCACACCGGTAAAGCTGCAAAGCCAGCCAACCGGTGCCACTCGCTGTGCTAGAGCGCGAACTTGAAAAAGTAGTGGCTCGGGAATCACAAACCCGAAGTGTTCGGACGGATGCGGCTCGCTCTTTCGAACCAGTCGCGGATCGAGAGGCGGAAGCCGGGGAGGAGCTGTTCGCCGGTAAGGTCGTCCGATTCGGTCAGTGTGACGACGGCTTCGGGGGAGTGGTAAACGCGGACGGTGCGGTCGGACGGGTCGACGTACCACACCAGTTCGACGCCGGCTTCGAAATAGTTCCGCAGCTTGCGTGCCATTTCCTTTTTGGTGTTGGACGGGCTAAGGACTTCCACCGCCAGAGTCGGTATCCAGTCGGGAACCGGTGTGGACGAGTCGGCATCGGGGGGGATGCGGTCGTAGCTGATGAAGGCCACATCGGGGAACCGAACCTGATCGGCTAGGATTTGTAAGGGCCCGTCGGCCCCGGTCAGAATGCCGAGATCGTACTCATTGAGATAGGTCTGCAACGTGAAAATGAGCCAAGCCGCCAGTCGCGATTCCGGAGTTCCCATGACCTTCTCCACGAGGACGCCATCGACCAGTTCGCACAAACATTTCGGCTCACGATCACACAGCCGGATCACATCAGCCACAGTCGCTGTGCCGGGAAACGGGTGGAGCCGAATCCGGTCGAGGGGCACATTCCCCAGCCGATCAAGCAAGTCGGCCAGGGTCTCTAGCTGTTCATAATCAGTGGCAATCATCGGCTCTCTCCTACGAGGTCGTTTCCTGGCACTGTGATTTCAGAAGCGACAGAAGCCGTTGTTCGAGCTACTGCCCGCGCACGCCGTGGTACTCTTGCGGGAACTCGTAGTCTTTGCGGAGAGGGTAGCCTTCCCAGTCGTCGGGGCAGAGGATGCGTAAGAGATTCGGGTGGCCGGTGAAGTGGATGCCCATCATGTCGTAGGCTTCACGCTCGTGCCAGTCGGCGATGGCCCAGATGTGTGAGACGGTCGGCACCTCGGGGAGTTGGCCGGGTTGGTTGTCTTTCCAGCGATCGAACTTCACCTTGACCACGGCCCGGTGTTTGCGGGTGAAGCTGTACAGGTGGTAGACGACTTCGGTGTGC
>JAYTWO010000153.1:0-2434 GCA_043743415.1 Planctomycetota bacterium | reverse complement strand
CCGTAGGACGGACTTCTAGTCCGTCCTGTAAAAGACGGACTGGAAGTCCGTCTTACGTTCTGCAAATCCGCATCTCATTCCGGGACAGTTCCTAAATCCCCCGTGCCCGAGCGACGCGTTCTGACTGAACGGCAAGTTTGCGGCGGTCAACATCTCCCCAACACGTTGGCCGTTACGTCCAACGCTCGCTATCGATCTGCGAGTCGGAGCGGTGAGCAGCGAGCGCTCCGCTTCGAAGACTTCGCGAAACGGCGACTCGGCAAATGGGGGCGATCATGTCACAATTGGGGTGCGTGCCAGCCAGACTTCCGAAGTCTTCGCCCCAGAAAGATCCCGATGAGCGCGACTCCCCTAAAACCGGTTCGATCCGTGACCGTCCCCGACTTCGTTAAGGCGAAGAGCGAGGGGCGGAAGCTCAGCGTCCTCACCGCTTACGATGCACTGTGGGCCAAGATCTTTGACGAGTCGGATGTCGACGCCCTACTCGTCGGAGACTCGCTCGGCATGGTGGTCCAGGGGCATCAGACGACGCTGCCGGTGACGCTGAGTGAAATGATCTACCATGCCCAGATGGTCACACGGGCCGCACAGCGAGCCTTGGTGATCGTCGACCTGCCATTCATGTCGTACCAGGTGAGCCCGCGACAGGCGATCCGCAATGCGGGCCGCGTCCTCAAGGAGACCGGTGCCAGCGCTGTGAAGCTCGAAGGCGGCGAGGCCCAGGCGGAGACGATCGCCGCCCTGCACCGGGTCGAGATCCCTGTCATGGCCCATGTCGGCATGCGGCCGCAGTCGATCCGTAAGTTCGGTCGGCACTCGGCGGTGCAGCGCGATGCGGATCAGTTGCTCAACGACGCCAAGGCGGCCGAGCAAGCTGGAGCGTTCTCCGTCGTGTTGGAACTGATTCCTCGGCAGATCGCAGCTGATATCACCCGCCAATTGACGATCCCCACGATCGGCATCGGAGCTGGACCCGACTGCGATGGGCAGGTTCTCGTCAGCCCCGACATGCTGGGCCTGACCGGCTTCCACCCGAAGTTCGTCAAGCAATACGCCCAACTCAGAGAGACGGTCCAGAACGCCGTCCGCGAGTACACCCGAGAAGTCCGGAGCGGGGCCTTTCCGGACGATTCGCACAGCCATCACTGAGGCTCGTGGGATAGGCTTCCAGCCTGTCATCTGACTTTCTCATCAGATGGAGTTCACTTGAGGGCATCATTCAGAATGTGGGAACACTCATCTTCACTAATCAACGCTAATCAAGAGTGCCTCCTGTCTTTGATGAGTGTTGATCAGTGAAGATTAGTGTTCCAGAGCACTTCGATGTCTATCAAATCTGACAACCGCCCCCATGACAGACTGGAAGCCTATCCCACGGCCCACTTGCAATGTCTATGACCTCACCATCGCCTACGACTGGTCCTCCTTTGACCGCCGCACTCAAGCAGCGTGCCCGTGAGATCGGTTTTGATCTGGTCGGCGTGGCTCCGGCGGTGCGGGCCGGGACGTGGGAAAAGCTGGACGAGTGGCTGGCCCGAGGATTTGCGGGGGAGATGCACTACATCGAGCGGCGGCGAGCGGCGTATCAGCATCCGCAGTTTGTGCTACCGCAGGTTCGCAGCGTGGTGATGCTGGGGCTGGTGTATGGGAGTGGAGGGGCGGCGAGGGCGGTTGAGCCTTTACGCGAAGACGTGTTGGCGGATGCCCACGTTCTGGCGAACGTAGCTACGGGGGAGGGGCCGCGTATCGCTCGCTATGCCCAGGGAACACGCGACTATCACGATGTCATTCGCGAGAAGCTGAGGCAACTCGCCGATGCCCTGCACGAACTCCAACCTGGCTGTAAGACTCGCGGGGTGGTCGACACGGCTCCGCTGCTGGAGCGGGACTTCGCGCGGCTGGCGGGGCTGGGTTGGTTCGGCAAGAACACGCTGCTCATTAACAAGCGATTGGGTAGCGACTTATTCTTGGCGGCACTACTCACCGACTGCGAGTTAGAGCCGGATCAACCGCATGAGACACAGCATTGCGGGACGTGTACGCGGTGTCTCGATGTTTGTCCGACCGGGGCGTTTCCCGAGCCGTATGTGCTCGATGCGACGAAGTGCATTTCGTACCTGACGATTGAGTTGCGTAACGCTCCGATTCCGGAGGAGCTAAGGCCGGGGATGGGGGAATGGCTGTTCGGGTGCGACGAGTGCCAGACGGTCTGCCCGTGGAATCACAAGGCCCCGGCGACGCGCGTGCCGGAGTTCCAGCCCGATGCCACCCTGGCGGGGCGTTCATTGGCCGAGTGGTTGGCGCTCACTCCTCAGCAGTTCGAGCAACAACTGGGGGCCACTCCGCTGTCGCGACCCGGCTGGCAGGGGATCATGCGGAATGCCTGCATCGTCGCCGGGAACTCGGGGGAGGTGTCACACCTCCCCGCGCTGCA
>JAYTWO010000152.1:0-36463 GCA_043743415.1 Planctomycetota bacterium | reverse complement strand
CGGAAGGTGGAAACATTTGTCGGGCACGTCAGGATTGTCTGTCCCTCGAACCACGGACGGGCTTTCTCCTGGGCATCGTGGGGCAGGCAGGATTGCCTGCCCAACTTTTCTGGCGCACACACTCGGAGACACGGAGAACACTTCGGTTTCCGAGTTCATCTCGCGCTCGTCTGATCGGCCTGACGGCGATGGGCACCCTCCTGAAGTTCGTGTCTCCTTCACAGCTGATCGCTGGGAAAGATTTACTGCACCGCACTCATTTCTCAGGTTTTCTCCGGGCCTCCGTGTCTCCGTGGTGAACTCCGAATCGCACACCCGGGGGGACCCCCTCTGGCGATTGCACCCCAGAAGGATTCTTCCTCGGGTGTGCGTCCACCCTCTGCGGTGTCGGGAGAGAAAAACCGGGGGCGAATCTCCTGCGGGATCGCGAGCCGGAGGACGCGTTGACTCGCCAGCACGGCTCGGCGGAAGTTGCCTCATCCCCGTTGGCGTTCGCACGAATTATAGTGACTCTCACACCTGGATGTCAGCGGTCTGCCCACCAAGACACCCTGACTTCGGCTGGCCAGGAGTGGATCGCTGACCGCCCCCCTCGCGTGAGAATTCCCCTTCGTTCCGGTACAAAGAACTCACGGGCACAGCGCCCCGCCTTCCCGACTCCTACTCCTACTCCGATGAGGTCCATCATGCTTCAGCTGATCTGCGCCGGTCTGTTGTCACTATTACTCTGTCTCCCCCTGTTGGCCGAGGACAAACCCGCCAGCTGGAGCGAGCAGCAGGTTGCCAAGCTGCCCCAGTCGGAGACTCCGATCCGGCTGTTCAATGGGAAGGATCTGGAGGGCTGGGATGGCCAGACGACCAAATACTTCAAGGTCGACAACGGTGAGATCGTGGCCCGCAACGAGAAGGAGAACGCTCCCAAGGCCAGCACGTACCTCGTCACACAGAAGAAGTACCGCAACCTCCGACTGATTTTCGAAAGCAAACTTGTCGAGAGTGAGATGCACTCGGGCATCGCCCTGTGGGGCAAAACCGTCGAGAGGGAAGGGGATGCCTTCAGCTACCAGGGGCATCTCGTCATGTACCCGTCGGGTTACGGATTCTGGGATCTCTATCGTCGCAACGGGATCTACCAGGACAAGGACGGAGCCGCCAAACAGGTCGGCCACCAGCACGACTGGAACCAGATGGAGATCGTTGCCGTCGGCTCGCGAATTCATTTCGCCCTGAATGGCCACGCCGTGGCCGATTGGACCGATCCGAAGCCGGAACTGTGCGAAGAAGGTCCACTCGGACTCCAGCTGCACTCGAACTCGGTAGCGCAGGAGCTGCGGTTTCGGGGGCTGATCCTGACGGAGAACCCGGAGGAGAAGCTGGTCACGGTGGGAGTGAAGTAGAAAGGGTCGCCCCCGGCAAGTACTGAACGCGCCGCTCGTCCTATTCGTACCGGACTTGGCTCCAATCTTTGGCCAGATCCACGAGGATCTTCAGCGTCTGTGGGTTGACTGCTGTTGCAGCAATCCCGGGGATGCGGAGCATGTCGGCCCGCTCGTCCATCCAGGTTTCGCCGAAGTGGACTGGTTGCCCGTGATGGACCCAGACCGATTGCCCGCCCAGTGCGCGAGCGATATGCAGGGCGACGGGGTAGTCGTAGATATTCGGCGTGTGAATCAGCAACCCGCCAAACTCGCCGCTGGCCAGCAAGGGATACACACTTCCCGGCATGTCATCGGGAGCCACCCCGCAGAGTCCGGTGGCTGTCACGGCGGCGGCACGGTCGCGGTCGGCCTGCTGGAACCCGATGAGGTAGATCTGGTTCGAGTCGGGTCGACTCTGCGAACAGATCGCGGGCATGTTCCGCAGCCAGGCGACCGCCGGGATGCGGGGGTTGTCGGCTCCGGTCTTGACGGTGGGGCCGTAGACCTCAGTCCAGTTTCCCGACGCGCCCATCTCGGGGGCGTAGACCAGTGAGTAGAGTACATCGGTCTTCGTCCGCAGGTGCAGCATCACGGCGTACCCGTTGCCGGTCCGCTCACTGAAATACTTGGTGCCATCGATCGGGTCGAGGGCGATCGTGTACTCGCTCGCCGGGTCAAAGGCCCCGATGTCGCCGTTGGCCTCTTCGGCCTCGACACGGCAGCGATGGAAGATCGGGTCGGCATCTCGCAGGCCGCACACCAACAACTCCTGCACCGTCAGGTCGGCCAGCGTGAGGGCATCGGTGTTCGAACTGCCGCTGGCCTTGCCCTGCAACTGGATGTTGAACTTCCGCAGTTGTTTGGCGATGGCTCCCGCCCAGCGGAGCAGCGGCGGGGCATGCAGCCGCAGAGAGAGGATGAGATCGGACTCGAAGGGAGAGAGGGACATGGCAGCGGTCCTGGGACGGGGGGTCATGGTCATGGTCGTGTCGGGGAGTTTACCGGGAGTGGGCCGTGGCCCGCGAGAGTGGCCCGCGTGGGACAGGCTCGTTGGCCCCACAGGCCCGCGTGGACCTCCAGAACTGTCGTTGGACTTCCGAGAGGCTCGCCCTAAACTTCTGCTTCCGCACGACGAACTCATCGTCAGTCTGTTCCGGAAGACTCCCCATGTCCAAACAGCGAATCAGTCGGCCTCAAGCCTCCGAGGCCACCCCGCTTCCCACCGAATCCGCGATCCCCGAAGCGGCCCGCACCGCTCAGATGCTGGATGAGATGCGGGAGACGGTCGACAAGCTGGAACGGGACCAGTGTTCCCCCGGTGATGTGCGAATTCTGTCGCGGGCGTTGAAGGAACTGCGGTACGCGTTCAAGATGTTCACTCCCTATCGCCGCATGCGAAAGGTGACGGTCTTCGGCTCGGCCCGAATGAAGCCGGATCATCCGTCGTATCAGCAGGCGATCGAGTTCGGACGCGAGATGGCCGAAGCGGGGTGGTATGTCGTCACCGGGGCGGGCGGCGGCATCATGGAGGCCGCCCATGTCGGAGCGGGCCGCGAGAAGTCAATGGGCCTCAACATCATGCTCCCGTTCGAGCAGGAGCCCAACCGGATCATCAATGACGACAAAAAGCTGGTGCATCTCAAATACTTCTTCACCCGCAAGCTGCTGTTTGTGAAAGAGGTGCATGCGATCGTGTTGTTCCCCGGCGGGTTTGGCACGCTGGACGAACTGTTCGAAACGATCACGCTGATCCAGACCGGCAAGCGCGACCTGATGCCGATCGTGGCGGTGGATGCCCTGGGCGACAGCTACTTTGCTGATCTGATCGTGTACATGCAGAAGCACCTGCACCAGACGGGACTGATCTCCCCGGAGGATCTGTCGCTCATCAAGGTGACGAGCAGTGTGGCCGAGGCGTTTGACGAAGTGATCGGCTTCTACACGGTGTACAACAGCATGCGGTATGTGAAGGAGAAGCTGTACCTGCGGCTGCACCAGGCTCCGTCGCCCGAGTTCCTGGCCCGGCTGAACATCGAGTTTCGGGACATCATTGTGACGGGCGAGATTGAATTGGTTCCTGCGCATCCCTTTGAGGCCGATGAACCCCACCTGGCCCAATTGCCTCGCCTCGCGTTCGAGTTCAACCGCCGTGCGCTGGCCCGGCTGCGGCAGATGGTGGACCTGATTAACGATGAGTTGTCGAACAGTTGTTCGTTGGATGGTGAGGACTGCATCCGCTGTCAGATCTGAAGGGGGGGCGCGAAGTCCCCGTGAATCCCAGATGCTGAGGAACAGTCCCGGAATAAGTTCCGATTCTCGCCGTAGGACGGACTTCCAGTCCGTCCTGTAAAAGACGGACTGGAAGTCCGTCTTACGTTCTGCCAATCCGCTTCTTATTCCAAGACAGATCCTTAGTAGTCCATGGAGTCACGGTCATGCCCTTCGTTCCACTCCTGTCGCTGGCTCGAAACATTCTCCAGTTGCTGGAGCAAACCCATCGGCGAATCGTGTGTGCGGAGAGCTGCACGGCGGGGTTGGTGTCGGCGTCATTGGCGGGGATCCCGGGAGCCTCGAACTGGCTGTGCGGGTCGGCGGTGGTTTACCGTGATGCGACGAAGACGGCTTGGATCGGTGTTTCAGACGGGCTGCTGAGTGATCCGGATCGCGGGGCGGTGTGTGAGGAGACGGCGCTGCGCATGGCCGAAGGCGTGCTGGCCGTGACGCCCGAGGCCTCGGTCTCGATCTCCGTCACCGGACATCTCGGACCGGAGTCTCCCGCGGGGCTGGACGGAGTGGTCTATATCGGCTGGGCCGAGCGGACTCCCGGAACAATGCAGCCGGTCATCGCCCATTGTCAGCGAGTGGAACTCCAATCGCCATCACCTTCCGACCACCAAGACTTGGCCAGACGTGCGGCTCGTCAACTCGAGGCGACGCAGTGTGTACTCGGGGTGATTCGACAGGCATTGCAGGAGATCGCCCAATCGCTGGCGGCCCCTTAGAACTGCCACTGCAATCCGACGTTGATGCCCTGCATCCAGAACTCATCCCGCTTCTGGGTCAGACTGATCTGTGGAGGATCATTCAGGTTCAAGGGCGCATCCCAGACGATGTTCTGCTCCGCGAGCGACATGTTGGTGGTGGCCATGAACTGGTAGCCGATGGAGAGGTTGAGATTCTCCGAAAGATTGAATCGAGCGTACGTGCCCAGTTCGATCACGGGGGAGAAGCGGGTCAGGCCATCCTTCGTCAGTCGATCCGGCTCCACGAGGGTCGTGGTGGGGAGCCCGGTGATCGGATCGGTCACAAACGCAGAGGAATAGATCTGGTGAGTGCCGACTTTGTTACCCATGCGATTGATGCCGAAGGTGAACTTCGGTTCAAAGCCCAGCGTCATCCACTTGCTGCGAGACTCCATCCGCAGCCCAATCTCGGGTCCGAAGATGTTGTTGTTGGCTCGCGAATCAATGATGTGGTCGGTCGCGGTCGCGGAGTCGCTCCCGCGAAGCAACACTCTGTTTTCGAAGTGGATGTAGTTGAATCCGATCATCGGCGCGACCTCGACAGCCACGTTCGGAGTCACCGCTCCAAACACAATCTTGGCGTCGGTCCCTTGAAGATTCGACCGCACCCGGACATCCATGCCCTGATCGAACAGGATGTAATCGACATCGGACGGCAGTCCATTCTGAGTCAAGGGGATGGCCGGATACACAAAGGTTCCCACGGCCGAGTTGACATCCAATTCTGACGGAAAGAAGAGGCGACTCTCGGCCTGCCCCAGGGCGAAGGCACTCGCTTCCAGGGTGAACAGCTGGGTGGGGATGCCGATGGTGAACCGCAGTCCGTTGTTATCCCGATTGCTGACATCTCCGAGATCGACCAGTTTTCCTTCCTGAAACACGCGTACCCCACCGGCCCGGGTCACAGCGGTAAAGGTCGCAGTCGGATCGAACGTCGCGGGCGGGATGACCAGAGGTTGTGCCCCCAGAAACTGTGACCCCGGTTCCTTGTAGTTCAGCCAGAGATACTCCGTGCGAAACCAAGTCTGGTGAAAGAGATCGGAGACCAGATCGAAATCACCGGAGGGGACTCGATTGGCCGGAATCAATTCGTCATAGGGGATCGGCCGCTGGGAGTACGCAGGCCCCGCGTTTCCTGGGTACGGCCCCCCCGGTGCCATGCCATAGTATCCCGGCCCCGGTGGTCCCAGCGGTCCCGGCCCTTGAGCCGAAACAGTGGGAATCCAGGCCAGCCAGGCGATCAAAAGGCTGAGTGCGAGCCGCCGAGGCATCGGTGCCGTTCCTTCCAAGGGGGGCTGCGATTGCTCCTGTGCCTGGAGTGACCAGACCACAGGATCCCCACGCCGATGCGCGGGGAAGCGCCGTCATCCCTGTATCGGTCAGGCAAAACGTTCCACTTGGATCAAAAAGGCCGATTAGGCAAAGATTGTCGGTTGTACCGGATGTTTGTGCGTTAGCTTGGGTGAGATGCGAAGAGGGCGTGGAGTAGGTGCTCTTCAGGGCTTGATTCTTGGGGTTCGTCTCCCGTCGGCCTGTTCTTGCGGGGAAGCGAGTTGTCGATGGCCCCACTCCTCTCAGGCCCTATTCCCGGCGGTCCGCTGAGTGTGCCTGCAGATCCTCCATCGACACGAACTCGACAGTCGACATATGCGTTGCCTCAAGAACCACCGGCGGGGCCGCTCCCGCTTCCAGCGCCTCTTTCCACCGCGCCACACACAGGCACCAACGATCCCCCGGCAGCAGGCCCGGAAACTCGTACTCCTCGTTCGGGGTCGACAGATCGTTGCCTTGAGCCTTCGAGAACTCCAGGAACTCCTCCGTCATCACCGCACACACCACGTGCAACCCCATATCCGAAGCCCCGGTCTCGCAACAGCCGTTCCGGAAAAAACCGGTCATCGGCGAAACGCCGCACACTTCCAGCGTCGTTCCCAACACGTTCTTACCAGCAGGCACAGTCTGACTCCTCAATCACAGGGTGGAGGCCGCAGGATACCAAGGGAGTCTTCCGATTTCAGTCTTGAGCGTTCAGTTTTCCACTTCCCGAGGTGGTTTCCTCGCTTGTGCGCGACCTGCGATATCGCCAGCGTTTCGAAGTGCAAACTCGCAGGAACCACCGGGGCAAGCCCGGATGGCGGGACTGCTGTCGGAGACATCCATACGACTCACCATTCAATTGTTTGCACGCTGCGCAAAGGGGGAGAGGACTTGCAGCGAACTCGATGTTTCCATTTTGGTTGCGGCCCGTAGGCTGCACTGGGATTTCAGAATTCCAGGTGATGTTAATTCCCGCTTCTCGCCACACTAACCCAAATACCCTAGATTCACGAGTCTGGAGTCGTTGTACACTTCTGAGAGTCGGTGCGTCTCTCGCGGAGGATCAAGACATGCGAATCGGGCGGGGATATGAGCTGCTGCTGGTGGGTCTGTTCTCCGCTGCGCTCTTCGGCACTGCGACTGCAGAAACTCCCCCCATGACAGGGGTTCCCCCGGCGAGTTCTCACACGAGCACTCCCGCTGGACGGTTCGAGGTGCGGACGCTGACGGATGCCGACGGTCCGCACAAGTACTCGGTCTATCTGCCTCCGGGATATACCCCCGACCGACGCTGGCCCGTGATCCTATTCCTGCATGGAGCGGGCGAGCGGGGAACGGACGGACGCTTGCCCACCTACATCGGACTCGGCCCGCTGTTGAGGCACTCGCCGGAACTCTATCCCTGCGTCGTCGTGTTTCCGCAGTGCGAGACGTGGGACGACCCGATCTTTACGAGTTGGTCGATCGAGTCCGGCGCGGGGCGGCGGGCTCTCACCATACTCGACGAGGTCGAGCGAACCGAATCGATCGACCCCGCCCATCGTAGCCTGACCGGGTGGTCGATGGGGGGATTCGGAGCGACCGCTATCGCGGCCCATGACCCCACCCGCTGGCAGGTTGTCCTGCCCATCGCAGGCGGTTACGTGGGCGAGGATGTCGAGCCGCTGCGGAAGGTTCCGCTGTGGCTGATTCACGGGACGAAGGACTCGCTGGTCTCCGTGGACCAGTCGCGGCATCTCGCCACCCAGCTGGGCCTGCCACAGGGACGCTCGTGTTATCACGAACTGGAGGGCGTGGACCACGATGTCTGGGAGCACGCTTACTCCGAGCCGCGCGTGGCGAAGTTCCTCCTCGAAGGTGGCCCCCCTCCCGAGATCGATTGGACGATCCCTCCCGATCCCGCCCAACTCCCCACCGACGCAGAAATGCTCCCGTTCATTCCCGTGGCGACCGTGGCGGAGGCGGTCCAACTGCGAGTGGGGAACGATGTGCTGCGGATGCTCTCTGCCGGAGTCCCGGAATCCGTGAAGCTCGAGAAGCTGCAGGGAACGCTCCCCAACATTCAGCAATCGTTCACGATCGATGGCGAGACGTATGAGATCGCCCTCAACCAGTTGACCTATACGGTCCAGCTCGAATCGGCGGAACTCACCTGCCAGGCGACCGCTGACATCCGGACCAATCTGGGAGTGGGCCTGGAGCTGCGGATCGGAGAGGCGACACTCAAGACCTGCGGGTTTGCGGCGAAGACCTCCCCCTTCCGGGTTGTGATCGGTCACCGGCGTCCGGTCCAGCTCCAAATCCTCGTCAAACCGCGAGTCCACGATCAGCAGATCAAACTCACTCTGCTGGAAACCCGTTTCCCGATCCCGGACGATAACTGGTATGTCGAGAGGCCCCGCGACATCCAACTCACCGGGGACAAGTTCACGCGGTATGAGATCGAGACGGGCATCGTCGGCGGACTGTATACCCGCAAGGCCGAGATCGAGGAGCAAGTCCGCTCCGTGATTCCGGGGCTTTTGCAGACCGTGGAGCAGCAACTCCAACACTACTCGTCAGCGCGGGTCACGGGCTGGCTGTGGCCGCTTCCCGTATTCCATCCCCGACTGCGTTTAATCCCGGAGAATCTGGCCGTGGATTCGAGGGGGATCACGGTCAGCCTGGGGGCCGTCGTGAGTGCGTCGAATGCCGGGAACCCGAGACTGGGAATTCCTGATCGACGGGCCGCAGCTCGGCTGCCGATCAATCGCCGACACTCCACTCAACTGCATGCCGTGGTGGACCCGTTGGTAATGGAGGTGGTCTCCGATGAATTCGCTCAAGCGGGTATTGCGCGGATCAACGTGCTGGATCTTCCCGAGAACCGCTTTCACGATCTCGCGAACCCCGATCGGATGCGAGCGGTGCTGCCAGACCTGCCCCCGCACGCGGAAATCCAAACGGTCCTGGCCCTCAGCAGCCCCTTCCAGATTCACGGTCAGCCGACACCTGAGGGACGGGGAGGGACGATTCTCCTGAAGATCACGGCCGCGCAGTTGGAGGTCTTCTCCCGCCCTGCCCAGGCGACCCCCTGGAGTCGGGCCGGGCGGTTCTCGATCTCATTGGATCAAAGACTGCGGGTCAATCTGGAGCCGACTCTCACCGGACCGCCGCTGGTCGGAATGGACTGGGAGGATTCGCCAGTAATCCAGCTTGCGTCGTCCGAAAAAGTGCATCCGCAGGGACTCGTGGACCTGGAACGAGAGTTTCGGGAGGCATGGATCCACTGGGGACGTTCGCAGGATCGGACCCCCACCCCCGTTGAGGATCTCGTGATCGGCGATTCCCGGGTGCGGTTGGATCGGGTCGTGATCGAACCTCGCTTGATCATCGTCGATCTGGTCTGCCCACAGGCTCACTTGATGGTGACGGGGAATTCACCGTTGAAGTACCGCGTGCGCAGCCGGGACTCCTACTGGAGTCGCCCCCGCACGCTCGCTCCCGGCGAGACGCACCGCTACGAAGTGACTGACCCGGTCGAGTGGGAGGTCGTGGGAGATGTCGTTGAGAAATACACGCTAAGACCCGGCGAAGTCGCCCGCTGGGATGGGGAGACCGGGGTGACGTACGAGCCCGTCAGGTCATCAGCCCGCACGCGGTAGCGTCCGTTTCCCGAATGCGTCGCAGGGCCAACAATTGCGGACCGAGATACTGCGGCTCTGACACCTCGCACAACAACTCGCCCGAGCCTGCACTCGCTTGTCGCAGGAACCATTCGCGGACGGCTGCGGCCTCTTCGCTGCCTCCCGGATGACCGGGATAAACGACCACGGTCAGCACACCTTCGGGGGCCAGCCAGCCCAGTGAGGCATCAAGTGCCGTCAGTGTCGAGGATGTCGCTGTCACACAACTCTTGTCCGCACCGGGGAGGTATCCTAGGTTGAACATAATTGCCGAGATCTGACCGCGACAGGACGCCGGGAGATGGTCACTCATCTCGGCGTGACTGGCTTCGAGGCAGATGACCTGCGGATCAGGAAAGATACAGTAAGGATAGTTGGGCGACGTGACGCTCGCCAATTGCGTCCGCACCTCCACTGAGAAGTTCCGCTCGCGCAGCCGACTCGCCGTCCGCAGCAGTGCCTCGCGCTGGATGTCAAACGCCCACACCGTCCCCGTCGGCCCCACCAGTCGAGCCAGAAACTCCGTGTCGTGTCCATTGCCCGCGGTGGCGTCGATGGCCAGATGGCCTCGCACATGCGAGGTGAGAAGTTCGTGAGCTTGCTGAGTGACGGGCGTCATGAGGGGGGCGTGGGCCAGGGGGCTCGGATTTGGAGATCGACCTCGCGCTCCAGCGGCGTCTGCTGCACCAGATGCGAAGCGAACTGCCGGGCGAAAAACGGAGCCTGCAACGACCCCTTCGAGGCCAGCCCGTTGAAGTACCCCAGCTGTGGGTACAGCGGGTGAAGTCCAATCACGGGGTTGAGCTGTTTGAGGATGGGCCGAACTGCGGACTGGTGGTCGATGATCGTGAACGGGACATCCAAGAGTTTCTCCAGCGAGGTGATGAGAACGCCGAAGCCCTCGGGCGTGGGCCCGGAGTCGAGTCGGTCCCAGTCATAAGTGGCCCCCACGCGATAGCAGTTCGGCTGACCGGCAGACGGTCCGAGCGGAGCGATCCAGACGCCGCCGTGGATGATCCGCGACTCGTGCCAGTCCGGGATCTCGACAATCAGCATCTCGCCCCGCGCAGGGTTGAACTCGACATTTGAGAACCACGGGTTGGAGCGGGCGTCGACCCCTTCGCAGAAGATGAGGGTTTTCGCTTGCAGGTTCCAGCGTGGGAGTTCGATGAGATGATCGGGGGAGAGGGGACCGGAAGCCTCGCCCTCTCCGATGAACCGCACATCACCCGGCCAAGACACATCCGCTGCCAAGTACATTCCCTCGCGAATCCACCGCTGTCGCGACTGAGCGAGAAACTCCGCCACATCCAGTTGCCCGCCTTGCAGCAACTCACACCCACCCAGAGGAGCCGACACGCCTGCGGGACACTCGGTCATCTCCCGCAACAGACCGGCGTACGCGGGGTCGTGCATCCGCTTGTCAAAAGACTCCCGCTCGGGGACCGAAGTAAACACCTTCACCATCGAGGTGTCCCGCAGCACCTCACATCCGAGGTCGCTCTCGATCCGCCGATAGAACTCCCAGGCCGCATCTCGCAGTTCCTCGAACCGCCACGTCTTCACCAGCCGCTGCCCCGTCACCGGCGTGATGAGTCCGGCGGCGATGCGCGAGGAGGTCACCGCTGCCTCGCGATCGATGACCCGCACACTCGCCCCCAGCGCGAGCAACTCCCACGCCAGGCAAGTTCCGGCCAAGCCCTGTCCCACGATGATGAAGTCAACATCTGTCATGCCCAGCATCGTAACGGGTGGGCATCCGTCGCAGAATTCATCAGAATTCTGCGACGTGGCCGGATCGCTCCGCTTCGATGACTTCGCGTCGCGGCTAAACGGAGTCTTGACGACCAACGGAACCCTCTCATGGCCTATGACACTCTGCTGGCTGAACGCATCCGCAACGTCTTGAAGCGCCAGCCCGGCATCACCGAGAAGCAGATG
The DNA here is from genome assembly GCA_043743415.1 of Planctomycetota bacterium. Taxonomy (GTDB): domain Bacteria; phylum Planctomycetota; class Planctomycetia; order Planctomycetales; family Planctomycetaceae; genus TH-plancto1. The sequence continues at coordinate 25,099 of JAYTWO010000152.1, read as the reverse complement.
TTTGGCGGGGACTGTTTTCTACTGAACGGGAACATACTGGTCGCTGTCTGGAAAGACAGACTGATCGCGAGGCTCGGTCCAGAGGTTGGGGCCGCAGCGCTGACTCAGCCGCATGTCGGGCCGATGGACATCACCGGTAAACCGATGAAAGGCTGGGTCATGATTGCCCCCGCTGGCATCACAGACGACGCGGACCTCAACAGCTGGATCAAGCTGGCCTTGGAGTTCGTGAAGGGCCTGGAACCCAAGTGTGCTGTGCCGAAACCTCGAAGCAAGTAACCCGCAAGGGACGATTAGCCGTCTCGGTTACGGCATGCCCGGTGTCTTGGGCTGGATCCCCGTGACGAGTTCCTGACCCGATTTCAGATCGCTGGTCACGACCTCGGTGAACTTGCCATCGGAGAGGCCGACCGTCACGGGCACGGCTCGCAGCTTCTGACCCTCGGCGACCCACACGTGACGCTGACTGCGCTTCTTGCGGGCTTCGGCGCGTTCGCGGGCTGACTGCGAGACGATGGTACTCGTCTCGGTTCCGCTCGCGGGTTCGGCTTCGGTCGGCTGGCTGGCGGCCAGTCCTTGCAGGATCGGGAGATCCTCGGTGCGGACGTACTTGGCCTCGGGATAGAACCGCAGGGCCGCGTTGGGGAGCTTGGTCACGTCAGCCCGCTCGTCGACCTGGAAGGAGAGACTGGCGGTCATGCCGGGGAGGAGTTTCAGTTCGGGATTCGGTGCCCCCACGATCACCGGGTACGTGACCACGTTCTGCGTCGTCGTCGAACTCAAACGGATCTCGTTGATCTTCCCGGTGAACAGCTCATCAGGATAGGCATCCACGGTGAACGTCACCGGGTACTTCTTCTTCTGAGCGGCGTTGATCTGCCCGATGTCGGCCTCATCAACGCTGGCATGCACGTGCATCTCTTCTCGCATGTCCGGGGCGATGATGAACAACTCGGGGGTCTGAAACTGGACGGCCAGCGTCTGGCCAGGGTCGATCTTGCGATCGATCACGATGCCATCGACTGGCGATCGAATGTTCGTGTATTCGAGATTCAGTTCGGAGTTGTCGAGCGTGGCCCGCGCCTGATCGATGGCGGTCTTGGAGACGGCAAGTTGGGCTTCCAGACCAATGCGGGCAAACATGAACTTGTCCATCTCCGCCTGGGCCATGAAGGTCACGTCCTCCTCACGGAGAGCGACAGCGCGTTTCTCGTCGCGAATGGCCTGCTGGAGTTGAGCCTGCACGCGGAACACATCGGCCTCACGATTCGCCAGAGAGGCTTTGTCGCGGGCCACGTTGGCGGCATAGATGCGAGGGTCGATCTTGGCCAGCAGATCCCCGTTTTTGACCTCCTGATTGAACTCAACCGGAAGTTCCAGGATCGGGCCGGAGACGAACGACCCGATCGAAACCTGCAGCTTCGGCTTGAGTGTCCCCGTGGAGTTGACGACGGCGATGATCGAGCCTTGTTCGACCTTGGCCGTCCTCCAAGTGACCTCGTTCCGCTTCGCCAGATAGGCCTGAATTGGCCCATACGCAGCGTACCCCAGACCACCCAGGACGGCGAGGACGATCAGGAGTTTGAGGAGGGTGCGCATACAGATCGTTGAGGGTTGAGGGTTGAGGGTTGAGGGCAAAAACCTCGGTCCCCAGCTCCGCTGGGGTCCGCATCTCCGCGAAGCTCCGCTTCGCCGCGTGCCAGACAGCGTCAGCCAACTGACACATCCGACTCACACGATCATGGGCGGACCTCTTTTCATTTCGTACTTTGCATTTTGCACTTTCCTCTGACGGCCATGTGAAAAATGAAAAGTGCAAAATACGAAGTGCAAAGTGAAAACTTCCCTTGCTGGGCTGAGGGGCGAGATCTGAGGCCAAGCATCTTCTCGGTCGCTCCACCCTCATCGCTCAACGGCTTCTCCTTGTCACGTCCTCTCGTCACAATCGACCACACTCCCGCATGCAGTCCAGTCCAGACGGAAGGAGGCCGGCGCTTTGGCTCTGATCGAAATTCGCGACTGCTCCAAAGTCTATGACCTGGGAGAAGTCAAAGTCGAGGCGCTCAAGAACGCCAATCTCACGGTGGAGAACGGCGAGTTCATCGCCTTGATCGGACCCTCTGGCTCCGGCAAGAGCACCCTCATGAACACGCTGGGGTGCCTCGACCGACCCACCAGCGGCAGCTATCGGCTGGCTGGGGAAGAGGTGGCCCAGATGGCCGCTGCGCAGCGAGCGCGGATTCGCAACCAGCGGATCGGGTTCGTGTTTCAGAACTTTAATCTCTTGGCTCGCACGTCAGCGTTGGAGAATGTCGAGTTGCCGTTGCTCTATGCTGTGGGGATGTCCGCGTCGGAGCGGCACCGGCGGGCGGTCGAGAAGCTCGAACTGGTGGGACTCGGCAACCGGCACGACCACCATCCGAGCCAGCTCTCGGGCGGGCAGCAGCAGCGGGTGGCGATCGCTCGGGCCTTGGTGAATGAGCCCGCGATCCTGCTGGGAGACGAGCCGACGGGGAACCTCGACTCGAAGACGAGCCGGGAGATTATTGCCCTGTTTCGCGACCTGAACGAATCAAACGGCATTACCGTCATTCTCGTCACACACGATCTCAACGTGGCCAAACATGCCAAACGGATCATCGTGCTTCGGGATGGAGGGATTGTGAGCGATACGACTGACTTCGCGGAGGCTGCACAGGTGTTACAAGCGGGCCTTATGGAGTAACCCCGGAGTCGAGAGCGACCGTGCGACGATGGAGATGCGGGAGAATCCCGATTCCAGGCACGAGCGCTCCACGTATGTTCTTCGGCAGAATCTGCAACTGGAGTGCGACGCGAGCGATCGTGCGGAGTCGCCATGCGCGTTCGAAATGCCCAGGGGTTGCAACCCCTGGGCTTTGGCTGGCGATGCTCGTCGTGTTGTTGACCTGGAGCGGACCGGCCTTCGCCCAGCGGCGAGTCGGCACGATCTTCCCCGAACGCCGGTCGATCGAGGTCCGCGAGCCGCACCAACTCCCGCGCTACCAGATGCCCGCAGCCTTGACCCCCTCGACGGTGTCTCGGCCCCTCGCCGATCTGGAACCGCAACTGCTCACACTCGATGGAGCGATCCGCACCTCGATGCGGAACCTGGATGTGGTCCGCGTTTTGAGCGGCGTCACCGCCACCAATTCGGGTCGCTCGATCTATGACATCGCACTGACCCATACCCAAATCGACCAGCAGCAGGCCCGCTTCGATCCGCTCCTGTCGGTCAACAACAGCTGGAATGTCTTGGAGAACCCGCAGGCGATCTTCGACCCGCTTCCCCCCCACAACCCGCTGATCACCGGGACTCAAACGCGGAACTTCAACACCTCGACCCGGCTCTCCAAGACCGACCTCACCGGCGGCAACTTTGTGTTGGGGGTCGATGCCACGCCCAGCCACACTCATCCCGGCACGTTTCCCCTCGACCCGCTGACGCGCTCATCCACCTTCGTCAGCTACACCCAGCCGCTGCTCAAAGGCGGCGGCATCGAGTTCAACCTGGCCCCGATCGTGATCGCCGAGATCAGCACCGAACGCTCCTACTTCCAGTTCAAGGACGCGATGCAGGAGCACGTGCGGGGCGTCATCGAAGCCTACTGGTCGCTCGTCGCCGCTCGCACGGACTTGTGGGCTAGGAAGCAACAGGCTGAGCAGCTGACCGCAAACGTGCGCTTGATCGATGCCCGCTTCCGTGGAGGGTTCGACAACCGGGCCGATCTGGCCCAGGTGCAGGTGGCGTTGGCCAACACCAAAGCCAGCGTCGTCACGGCTCAAGGAAACGTACTCTTGCGCGAGGCCGCCCTGCGCAACATGATCGGCGTCTCCCCCTCCGATGGCACGCTGTACATCCCCACGACCCCACCGATCAACGAACGCTTCATCCCCGACTGGGACCAGATGCTGCAACTGGCCGAGGAACGCCGGCCGGATCTGATTGAACTGAAGCTGATCCTCGAAGCCGACACACAGCAGCTCTTGATCGCCAGGAACAGCTCGCGGCCCCAGTTGGATGCGGTGGCGCTGTATCGCTGGAACGGGTTGAGCGGGAACACGCCGACCGGTTCGCGACTATCGACCAGTCCCGGAGAGTACACTGACTGGACACTGGGCGTGAACTTCTCGGTGCCGCTGGGGCTGCGGCAAGCGCGGGCCACGGTGCGGCAGCAGGAGTTGGTAATTGCCCGCGACCAGATCAACCTCAAGCAGGGGTTCCATGCCACGACGCACATTCTGGCGGCGACCGTGCGAACCCTCGACCAGCAGTACGAACAGTACCTGGCCTTCCGCGAAGCCCGGCAAGCCGCCCGCGTGAACCTCAATTACCAGCTGATCCAATTTCGTTCTGGACGGACAATCCCACTCAATGTCTTGCTGGCGATCAGCGACTGGGGCAACACCGTCTCCGCCGAGGCCAGCGCCCTGACACAGTACAACACTCAACTGGCCACGCTCGAGCGCCAGACCGGGACGATTCTGGAGACCCACGGGATCTACTTCGTGCAAGAGAGCCAGCAAGCGATCGGCCCGCATGGCCGATTCTGTGACACCCGCTGTTACCCCCGAGACACGCGACCGACTGAGAACCGCGACCTGTACGAGGACTCGACTGAGCCTGCCGAGAATTCATTCGACCTCACACCGCCGCCGAACATGAGCGACGCCCCGCCCGCTGTGCCATTCGATCAGATTAAACTCCCGACGCTCGAAGAGATCATGCGTCAGCAGAAAGATCGAGACGCCGAGCCACCACCGCCGTAGAACGGAATTCATTCCGTTCCTCCCCCGCTCACGAGCGACGCCAAAACTTCCGGAGTCTTCGGAGACTTCGGAAGTTTTCAGCGATACGCTCCGCACCCTGGAATGGAATGAATTCCGTTCTACAGATGCCAACCGATGACAATCGGCACGAACCGCACGCGCGGCTGATGTTGCTCCAGTCGCTGAAGCCAACGCCAATCGGTACACGGTCGAGTGGGCGGAGGCTGCTCCCACGGCTCCTGGAGAGCGAGTTCGCGCCGGACGCAGACACACATCGTGTCGACATCGCCTCGTTGAAACGAGCCACTCCAGCGACGCGGAATCGTGATCAGCCCCGGTCGTTTGCGGCAGCGATACCGGGTCTGGACCACACCGATATCCGCATCGACTGCCACAGAGTAGAGCGTCGCCAGAGCATGCGGTTCATACAAATTGTCATCGTCCCAGAAGCAGACGAAGCGGCCCGTCGCCTCGCGAATGCCGACATCCCGCGCGAGCGCCCCCCACTGTCCACCGGGGACTGGTCGCTCGAAGTAAGTCGCCCCGAACTGTCGGCAGAGCGCGCGGGCCTGCGGGTCGATGCCGTCCGAAACGACCAGATGCTGGCAGCGCAGGGTGCCGACGCTCTGCTGCTGAAACTGGGACAGGCAGTTCGCCAGCAGAGCCGGACGCCGACAGGTTGCGGTAATGACGGACAGGTCGAAAGCGGGTTTAGGCGACGGGGCGGGCATGAGGGCACTCCAAGGTCGGGTTCGAAAGACCCGCTCCGGGTGCGCTGCACGTCATTCCCGCTGAAGGGAACATCTCCAGAACTCGCCCCCCTGCGGGACAAGAATCTCGCGAATCGCGCCTCGCCCGCCCAATCGCCCTGGATCCACCATAAACCCCTGTTGCCCCCGGATTTCCAACCTGATAGCTTCCGCTCCATGTCGGTGGCCGGAAGGAGTTTCGGGCTGCCTGAAGCCAGGATTCATTCGTGAGGAGCACACTATGTCGGAATCGCTTCTGTCGGCGATTCAGAACAAGACCGCCAAGGTCGGGGTCATCGGCCTCGGGTATGTCGGACTTCCACTGATCGATGCGTTTGTCAACAAGGGATTCACCTGCATCGGCTACGATGTCGACACCAAAAAGGTCGAAGACCTCAACGCCGGTCGCAGCTACATCAAGCACATCAGCTCGGAGAAAGTCCAGGGCTGGAAGGACAAGAAACAGTTCTCGGCGACCGCCGACATGAGCCGCCTGAGCGAGGCCGATGCCCTCTTAATCTGCGTACCGACGCCGCTCAACGAGAGCCGCGACCCGGACTTGTTCTTCGTCGAGGAGACCGCGCGCTCGATCGCCAAGGTGCTCCGCAAGGGCCAATTGGTGGTCCTGGAAAGCACGACCTACCCCACGACCACGCGGGATGTCGTGCTGCCGATTCTGGAGAAGAGCGGGCTGAAGTGCTCGAAGGACTTCTTGCTTGCCTTCAGTCCCGAACGCGAAGATCCAGGCAACCCGAACTACTCGGCCGCAGGGATTCCCAAGGTCGTCGGCGGCATGGACCAGGCGGCATTGACGGCAGCCTGTGCCCTGTACTCGCAAGCGGTCGTGAAGGTGATTCCGGTCTCGACCCCCGAGATCGCGGAAGCCTGCAAGATTCTGGAGAACACATACCGCGCGGTGAACATCGCGCTGGTCAACGAACTCAAGGTGCTGTTTGACAAGATGGGGATCGATGTCTGGGAAGTCATCGACGCCGCCAAGACGAAGCCGTTCGGGTTCCAGGCGTTCTATCCGGGGCCGGGCTTGGGCGGGCACTGTATCCCGATCGACCCGTTCTATCTGACGTGGCTGGCCCGCAAGTACGGGATGACGACGCGGTTCATCGAACTGGCCGGGGAAGTCAACTCGCGGATGCCGGAGTACGTCATCACTCGGCTGGGTGAGTTCCTCAACGATCAGGCCAAGCCGATCAAGGGCAGCAAGGTGCTGATCCTCGGAGCGGCGTATAAGAAGGATGTCGACGATCCACGCGAAAGCCCGTCGTTCGTGTTGATGGAGCTGCTCATCAAGCGGGGGGCCTTGCTGTCGTACAACGACCCGCACGTCCCCACGCTGCCGAAGATGCGGCATCATCCAACGCTGCCCGCGATGGAGAGCACTCCGCTGACGCCGGAGAATCTGGCGTCGTTCGACTGCGTGCTGATCTCGACCGATCACTCGGCCTACGATCCGGAGTTCCTCGTCAAGCACTCGAAGATGGTGCTCGATACGCGAAACCTGACCAAGAACGTGGTCGATGGCCGCGAGAAAATCTTCAAGGCGTAGTGGTGGCTCACGCGACGCTCGAAAGCCCAGGGGGTTGCCACCTCTGGGCTTTTTCATTGGGCCTGACCCGGTTCTCAGAACCAGGAAGTCCCCCAAATGGATCGGATTATTGCCATGCGTTCGGTGGCTATGTAACTTGGATGGATAACCTGCCTGCTTGCGTCGATGGCCTGCCCCTCGATCCCGCCACGGATTGCTCTCCCATGAAGACTCTGACGCTGCTTGCAGCTGTTCTGTCGTTGACGTTCGTGACGCGGGCGCGAGCTGCCGATGATGACGGAGTGCAGTTCTTTGAGCAGAAGATCCGCCCCGTGCTGGTGCAGCACTGTTATGGCTGCCACTCGGTGGCGGCCCGCGATGCCAAGAAGCTGCAGGGGGAGTTGTACCTCGACACGGCGGCGGGAGTGGTGCAGGGTGGGGAGACCGGTCCGGCGCTCGTGAAGGGCAAGTCGGCGGAGAGTCTGCTGCTGAAGGCACTGCTGTACAAAGACGACAAGATCGAGATGCCGCCAGCGGGCAAGTTGCCGGACGAGGTGATCGCGGACTTCGCGAAGTGGATCGACTTGGGAGCCCCCGACCCGCGAGCGGGAGAAGTGCCCACTCCACCAAAACGCGAGATTCATATCGAGGAGGGGAAGCAGTGGTGGTCGTTCCTGCCGCTCCGCGAGGTCACGCTGCCCGATCCGCAGAAGCCGATCGATGGCTTCATCCGCCAGGCTCAACAGGCGAACGGGCTCAAGCCGAATCAACCCGCGAGCCAGGAGAAGCTGATCCGCCGGGCGTACTTCGACCTCGTGGGATTACCGCCGACGCCGGAACAGGTGGCCACCTTTGTCGCGGATGCGTCGCCGCAAGCGTTCGAGAAAGTCGTCGATGAGTTACTCGCCAGCCCGGCCTATGGTGAGCGGTGGGCGCGGCACTGGCTCGATGCGGCCCGGTTCGCGGAGAGTGGCGGGTACGAGTTCGATGGCTTCCGACCGGGGGCGTACCACTATCGCGACTGGGTCATCCGCTCACTCAACAGCGACATGCCCTATGACCAGTTCGTCCGCTCGCAACTCGCTGCCGACTTGCTACAGCCGGACGACATCCACGCCGCAGCGGCCACGGGGTTCCTCGTGGCGGGCCCCTATCCGGGTCAGATTACCGCCAAGACGGTCGAGCGGATTCGCTACGATCAGCTCGACGACATGATGATGACGATCGGCGGCTCGATGCTCGGTTTGACCCTCGGCTGTGCGAGGTGTCATGAGCACAAGTACGACCCGATCCCTCACCAGGATTATTATGCTCTGGCGTCGTCGTTGGCCCGTACGGCACATGGACCCCGGACGATGGACCTCGACCCCGCTGCCACTGAACAGGCTCAGGAGCAACACCGAATCGAGCATGAACCGCTGGTCGCCGCGCTGCAGAAATTCGCTTCGTCCGACCTCCCCGCGCGCTTCAACGAGTGGAAGGGGAAGGAACTCAACAACCAGCCCGAGAACCCGCGCTGGCAGTCCCTCGAACCGATCGCGTGGCAGGCGGACCGCTCCTATCTGAAGGCCCTGCCGGGCGGAATCATCGGCCACGATGGGATGCTCAATCCGGGAACTCAGATCCGCCAGCGCGGCCAGAAACGCAACGTCCGGGGCGAAGAGGAATATCGGCTGACCTTCCAGACGCACCAGAAGAACGTGCAGTCGCTACGGCTTGATGCCTTCACCGACAAGTCGCTGCCGCAGCGAGGACCGGGACTCAACGGCGATGGCAGTTTCCAACTTGCCGACATCAAAGTCACCGCCCGGCCCCTCGATCCAGCGGTGAAAGACCCCGAGCAAGTGTTGAAGCTCAAGCCGGTCTTTGCCGCCTTCGAAGACAAGGACCAGCCGCTGGCCCACGCCGTCGATGACAAGCCGAACACCTCTTGGGTCGTGCGGGAGACTGCGAAGAAGGACAACGCGGCGATCTTCGAATTCGAGGCTCCTCTCGCGGGGTTCGCAGGGGGCACCGAGCTGGTCGTAGAGCTGAAGTTCCGTGACCTCGGGATCGGGCGGCTGCGGGTCGACTTGAGTGTCGAGCCCAACCCGGCCACTTGGGCGGGCGATGTGACGCCTCAACATGTGGGCGAGATCCGAGCCATTGTGGCGGCTCATCCGAATGAGATTCCCGAGTCGGTGCGAGTGTCGCTGGCCCGCTGGTACGCACCATTCAATCCCGAGACGGCTCAGCTCGTCCAGGCGGTCCGCGATCATGCTTCCAAGGAACCGCGACCGCATCTATCGGAGGTCTACACCACCGTGGCGGGCGGTCAGGATGTCTTCTACCTCCGACGCGGGGAGGTCGAGAACAAGCAGGACAAAGCCGAGCCGGGGTTCCTGCAAGTGCTGTGGAGAAGCAGCGAACCGGCCAAGCCTGCGCCCACACCGATGCCCGTTGACCCGCGAGTGTCGCTGGCTCACTGGATGACGGATGTCGAGCGCGGGGCTGGGCCGCTGCTGGCACGGGTCATCGCCAATCGCCTGTGGCAACATCACTTCGGCCAAGGCATCGTCGGCACCCCCCACGACTTCGGGTTCCAGGGCGACAAGCCGTCGCACCCCGAACTCCTCGAATACCTCGCCAGCGAACTCGTACGCGGCGGTTGGAAGCTGAAGCCGCTGCACCGGCAGATGCTGCTCAGCGAGACCTATCAGCAGTCGCATGTCGTCGATGCCGAGAATCTGAAGCTCGACCCCACCAATCGCTACCTGTGGCACTTCCAAACCCGTCGGCTGGAGGCTGAGTCGATACGCGACACCCTGCTCGCGGTCGGCGGCAATCTCGACCCGGCGATGTACGGCCCCAGCGTTCTCGACAACAGCCAGCGGCGGAGCGTCTACCTGCGAGTCAAACGCAGCGAACTGCTGCCGGTCATGACGATGTTCGATGCCCCTGAGCCGACGCAGAGTATTGGTGAGCGGAGTGTCACGACCGTGCCGACGCAGGCTCTCTCGCTGATGAACTCGCCATTCGCGAGGCAGCAGGCCGAGAAGCTCTTCGCCCGCATCAAGCCCGCTGCGGACGCTCCACTCACCACAGCCATCGATCGAGGCTATCAACTGGCCTATAACCGCTCCCCCACCGATGTCGAGCGGTCACTGATGCTGGCCTTCATGGAACAGCAGCGAGCTGCCCTCGGTCCCGACAAGCCCGATTCGACCGACAAGGCCCTCATTGAGTTCTGTCAGGTGCTACTGTGCCTGAACGAGTTTGTGTACATCGACTGATCCCCACGTTCGCCCGTCTCGCGGAGTCATCCATGTTCAACTTCTACTCCCCTTCGCAACTCGCCCTGCCGGGGCGTCGTCGCTTCCTGCAAGAGGCGGGATTGGGCTTTGGTTCGCTGGCTTTGGCGAGCCTGCTCCACAGCGAGGCGGCTGCCGCGCCGATGTCCGTGGATCCGCTCTCACTCCAGGAGCCACACTTCCCCGGCCAGGTGAAGTCGATCATCTGGCTGTTCATGACGGGGGCACCGTCGCAGGTCGACACTTGGGACTACAAGCCCGAGCTGCAGGCCCGCGATGGCCAGGAGCTGGCCGGGGCCGACTCCCAGACCGGCTTCTTCTCGACCAGCGGCAAGTGCCTCAAGTCGCCGTTCGAATGGAAGCAGCACGGCGAATCGGGCAGTTGGGTGTCGGACATCTTCCCGCATCTGTCGCAGCACGTTGACAAGATGTGCTTCTTGCACTCGATGTACTTGAAGCAGAACAACCATGCCCCGGCGTCGATCGAACTGATGTGCGGCACCAACCGCCCGGGGCTGCCCGCGTTGGGGGCGTGGATGACGTATGGGCTGGGGTCGCAGAACCAGAACCTGCCGTCGTATGTGGTGCTGCACGACACGCGGCCGCGCGGGGATGACCAGATCTGGTCGGCGGGGTTCCTGCCGAAGACCTACCAAGCCCTGGCCCTTGATGCCCGCCGCAAGGAGTCGATCGACAACCTCGCCCGCGACGCCAGGCACTCCGACTCTCAACAGCGAGCCCAGCTCGACCTCATCCGGCAACTCAATCAGGAACACGCGGCCAGCCGACCGACGCAGGCCGATCTCGCGGCGCGGATCAACTCGTACGAGTTGGCCTACCGCATGCAGATGGCCGCTCCCGAGGCTCTCGATCTCACTCAAGAATCGGAGGCCACGCACAAGTTGTACGGAATGGACCAGCCCGAGTGTGCGACGTTTTCGCGGCAGTGTCTGCTGGCTCGGCGGCTGGTGGAACGCGGAGTGCGGTTCGTGCAGATATTCGCGGGCAAGGGAGTCGGCGGGGATGGCAGCGTCAACGATGTGCCGTGGGATTGCCACACCGATGTGCAGACCAACCATCGCTCGTGCGGCCTGCACACCGACCAACCGGCGGCCGCTCTGCTGGCGGACCTGGAGGCCCGCGGGCTGCTCGAATCGACGCTGGTCATCTGGGGCGGCGAGTTCGGTCGGACCTCCGATTCGCAGGGGGCCAAAGGTCGCGACCACAACCCGAACGGCTTCACGATCTGGCTGGCCGGAGCCGGAGTCAAGGGGGGCCTGCACTACGGCTCGACCGACCCGTTTGGCTACAAGGCCGTTGAGAAAAAGGTGCATGTCAACGACCTGCACGCGACGCTCCTCAAGCTCATGGGTCTGGAACACACGAAGCTGACCCACCGCTTCAACGGTCGCGACTACCGCCTGACCGATGTGGGCGGCGAGGTGTTGACGGAGATCCTGGCCTAGAGCCATGCCAACGCTAGATTTGCGGGTTCGCTTCCCTCGGGAGGGCGAGGCTCCTGCCGAGCGGGCGTGCGACAGGGTTTGTGGTTTGTGGTTTGTGGTTAGGCTGCGGCTTTGGATTGACCGCATATCCCCGAAGCTCCGCTTCGCCCGCGTGCCAGAAACCTTTCGCCCCAGCCCCGCATCGGTCTGACTCAAAATTTGTGCAGCGTGAAAACAAATCGCGGATTAGTAGTACGGGGGTTTGTAATCTGGGCGCTTGTGTTAGACTGAATCTGTCCATCATGGGTGAGAAACAGGCGTGTCCACGATGCAAGCGATTCGAGTCACTCAGACCTTGGATTCCGAGACACTCTATCTGCCACAGCTACGTCCGCTGATGGGACAGCGGGTGGAGATCATTGTCTTGTCGGGTGATCCGATTGATTTGGAATCCATTGAGCCAGAGCCTCCATCCGAATCGCTTGTCGGTTCTGTCCTCTGCGATGACGACCCGTGTGAACCGGCGGCTCTCGCTGATGAGTGGGAAGCGAGCCGTTGATTCTTCTCAACACACACATTTGAGATTGACGAGTCAGCCAGGATCTCTCCCCCATGCAGGAAGCCAAAAACACCGCCCGCGCGCTGGTCAAGATCGGCTACGACGGCAGCGTTCATAAGTTCTTCCGCGCGACCAACGCCACGGAACGGTTTGAAAACGAGTTGCGGGTGTTGCAGTATCTGGAGCGGCGTGAGTGTGAGTTTGTGCCGCGCGTGCTGGGATTCAACCGGGAGAGCCTGGAATTGGTGACCAGTAACTGCGGGGCTCGCGTCGAGCGGATGGGCGATGAGCGGGTCAAGGAGCTGTTCGCAGAACTGGAGTCGTACGGCGTGCGGCATGAGGACGCCTTTCTCCGCAACGTGACGTACCGGGCGACGGACGGGCGGTTCTGCCTGATTGACTTCGAGTTCGCGACGATCCTGGAACCGGACGCCCTCGCCGCAGCCTCTCCCGAGTTCGAGGCTGCTGCCCACGCAGCCGACGCTTTCAAAGCCGACTCGTCGACGCTTCAACTCCGCTGGTCCGCAGCCACGGACATCGGGAAATACCGTCCGAATAACGAAGACCAGTTCGTCACGATGGCCTTTAATACCGAGGAGTTTAATTACCTCCCGCGTCAAGGCGAAGTCCACTTCGGCGACTTCGATTATGTCTTCGCCGTCAGCGATGGCATGGGCGGCGAGAAGTCGGGTGAGTTCGCCAGCCGGTTCGCGATCGACAATATTACGAGGCTGCTTTCGAGGCGGTTCGCCCTCACACTGGCCCAGACCCGCTTCGGGATTCATGAGTGCCTGAGCGACTTGTTCCACGGCATCCACCGCCAGTTGACCGCACTGGGCGAGAGCTACGACGCCGCCAAAAACATGGGGGCGACCCTCAGCATGGTCTGGTACGTGCAGGGCCGGTTCTATTTCGGCCACATTGGGGATAGCCGCATTTATTACCTCCCCAAGGGCGGCGGCATGACCCAGATCACCGAGGACCACACCTACGTCGGCTGGTTGCGTCGGCAGGGGAAACTCAACGAGCGCGAGGCCCGCTTCCACCCTCGCAAGAACGTCCTCGTCCAGTCCCTCGGCTCCGGCAACCAGTTCATCCAGCCGCAGATTGGCGAACTGAGTTGCGAGCGCGGGGACCGGTTGCTGATTTGCAGCGATGGCGTGATCGACGGCCTGTGGGATCGAGCGATCGCGGAGTTGCTCAACGAGCCGCCGCCGTCGATGGTGTCACTCAACCCAGCTCAGCGGCTCGTGCGGTCAGCTGTCGACGAATCAGGGCGGGACAACACGACGGCCGTGGTGTTGGAGATCGTGTGAGCGCCAAAGCCCAGCAAGGTAGGTCAGGCTCTGCCTGACTCTTCGTAGTTGGTTCCCAAGAACGATCAGGCACTACCTGACCTACCTGGCTTCAGGCTGCGTTCCTTACCGCTGAATCGCCTGTTGTAACTGCTCCCACTGCCGCTGGCCGGTGGTCAGAACCATTTCATCCGGCCCGATCTCGGTCGGTGTATAGCCCGGATGTCGACCGGACTTATAAGGGTCGTTCCGCCGCGTGTTGTAGCAGCTAATTAAAGCCCAGCGCGGGTGTTCGCTGTGGTTCTGGTCCGAGCGGTGCAACAGGTTGGCGTGGAACAGCACCGCGTCGCCCGGCTCCATCTCGACGTACACCAACTCGAACCGAGCCAGGGCGGCGTTGACCCGCTCCATGTCGGCTCCGGTCTGGTCGCCGGTCTTGAGGTGCTCGATCCGCCCGATGTGGTGCGACCCCTTCAGCACCTGCAAACACCCGTTCTCCTGCGTCGCCCGGTCGATCCCGATCAGGCAGCTCCCCATGTCCGGCAGCAGGCACCCGTTGTTGTACCAGTACCCATAATCCTGGTGCCATTCCCAGGCCCCGCCCACGCGCGGCTCCTTGAGAATCAGTTTGTGGTGGTAGTGGTACACCTCGCCATTCAGGAACGCCGCCATCGACGACACGATGCGGCGGCTGCGGGCGATGGCGCTGTAGAGGTCGTCGGTGAGCTCGTTGCGGACCGAGAGTGTGACGACGGCTCCCTTGGCGTCCTCGCGTCCATAGGCTGTCTCGGCGAGGTGCTTGTCGGCCCGCGCCACCCGATTGAGGAGGTCGACCTCCTCGGGCGTCAGCAGTTGGCGGACGATCACGTACCCGTCCTCGCGGAAGCGGGCGACATCGGAGACGGAGGGGCGGTAGAAGCTCATGGCGGGCTTTCGCTCTGGAACACCGTTCGTGGGTGCGACTCGTTTGTTGGAGGGGGTTCCACTGACGGGCGATGGCGAGTGGGAGGGCGACGCTCCTGAGGAGCCGCGAGCCAGGGTGGACATCCTCTGGCCGGAGCGGCTGGGCAGGAGCCTCGCCCTCCCGGTGAACATTCACCACCGACAACTGGGACGTACTCCGACTTCACTGTACCGCGAATCCAGGAGGGCCGGAATGCCTCCCGAGGATGTTCCCATTCGTTGCAACGCAGCAAGGTAGGTCAGGCTCTGCCTGACTCTTCGTGGTTGGTGGATGACCAGACTCCCAAGAACGATCAGGAACAGCCTGACCTACCTGACCTGCAACTCCTCAAGCTGCTCCTCGGGCAGCCAGCCCTCGACGCTCCATCCGCGCTGGGTGTTGTACTCCGCGATCAGCCGTTGCAGGTGGTCGGCGGTGAGGGTCGCCCCGGCGCTCGCTCCATCGGGGAGGGACTCGCTCAGGAACCGCGCGGGCAAAGTATCCTCAGCGGGGGTCCAGCCGTGGCGGATGTTGTACCACTTGCGGAGCCCAACGATCCGCTCGGCGATCTGATGTAACTCATCGGCGTCGATCGACCAGCCAGTGGTGAGGGCCAGCATTCGGGCCATCTCGGCGTACTTATCAACGAGCGCCCCGCGCAGGAACTTGCACATGATCAGCGAGTCCATCACCGCCGCTTCGTTCTCGGTCTCAATGGCGAAGC
The DNA here is from genome assembly GCA_043743415.1 of Planctomycetota bacterium. GTDB lineage: Bacteria > Planctomycetota > Planctomycetia > Planctomycetales > Planctomycetaceae > TH-plancto1. The sequence goes on along the minus strand of JAYTWO010000152.1, from coordinate 9,763 downwards.
GGACCCCAGCGGTGGCCAGATCGAGGCGGTTGACCTTGTCCGAGAAGTCGACCTGATAGGCCCCGGACCGGTTGTGATCGGCCCCGCGCGTGCTGACCGCAAACCCCAGGGCCATCGACTGCAAGGCGCGCGGCTCGTAGCCGGGGATCTCCAACCCCTTCACATGCGGGGCGAACGACTGGGCCTCGGGACCGAGTTGGGCGGCGAGCAGGCGGCTCCCTTCGGCGAGCTGGTCGCCAAGCCCGCTACGCTCGCCGATGGACCGTAGCGCGGCTAGTAGCCCCTCGTCGTCACCGAAGCGGAGCGCCTCGTGGGATAGGCTTCCAGCCTGTCGTTCTTCTGCTCCCTCTCCCCCACTATCGGTGTGACTGTCGGTGGAGACTTGGCTGAAGGGGAGAGGGTCGGGGGCAGGGGGCGTGAGGTGGGCGGCACTCCGGCTCTGCTCCCTCTCCCCCAAGAACGACTTGAATTTCGGATGAGACTCGGCTGTGGGGGAGAGGGCCGGGGTGAGGGGGCGTGAGGTTTCGTGTGGCCCCCTCACCCTCACCCTCTCCCCCGCAGTGGAGTCGCCCGTGTGGGTCATGTTGCCAGCGGGGGAGAGGGGACCGGAAGCTCCTGACTGTTGAGACCATATGGCCGAACCGACAGGCTGGAAGCCTATCCCACGGAGCAGCCCGCGCTCGGCACACTCCATCGCAAAGGCGATCGTCGCACCCGCGCTGATCGTGTCGATCCCGTACTCATCGCACAGCGCAGCAGCTTTCAGCACCGTCTCCGGCTTCGAGATGCCACACAGCGGGCCGAGGGCGAACAGGCTCTCATACTCCAGCCGCACCCCTTCCGTGCCATCCTTCCCCAGCCCGTGGAACACATGCTCACACCCGATCGTACATGCGGCGCAGCTCTCGCGGGTGCGGGGGTGTTCGGAGACAAACGACTCGGGGTTGAGCTGCTCAGCTCCCTCGAAGGTGCCCGATTGAAAGTTACGAGTGGGCAGGGTGCCGAGGCGGTTGAACGTGAGCAGGTTCGAGACCGTGCCGAGTTCGCGGTACTTCTCTGTCGCCGGGCCGAACGAGCGGCGGGAGAGGTCGCGGCTGAGGGCGATGAGTTCTTCCGGGTGGGCTTGCGGCGTGAGGTGGTCGCCCGCGACGGCGATGGCCTTCAGCTTCTTGGAGCCGAGGACCGCTCCCAACCCGCCGCGTCCCGCGTGTCGTCCATCGGAGGAGATCGTTGCATACCTGACGAGGCGTTCGCCCGCCGGGCCGATCGCGGCGACGCGGAAGCGGTTGCCCCACTCGTGACGGATGGCATCGGCTGCGACGCGGCTCGATTGGCCCCACCACTGCTGGGCGGAGAGGAATTCGACCACAGGAAGTGTCGTCATTTGCTCGGTAAATGAACGTCCTTTCGCGGAGCGAAAGACGACAGTCTGACTAGTCCCATCAATCCGAATCGCCGTCGGCTCACTCGCCGCCCCGACGATTACAATCGCATCATACCCCGCCCGCTTTCCGGCGATGGCGAAGTGCGAGGACGACAATGAATCCGATAGCCGCTGCGTCAGCGGGCTCTTGGCCAAGACGGCGAACTTGGCAGAGGTCGTCAGCGTCGTCCCCACCAGCGGGCTAAACACGAACGCGATCGGCATCCGAGGATCGAACGGGTCGACCCCCTCCAGCCCCTCTTCCAGTAATAGCCACGTCCCCAAGCCCACACCGCCGATATACCGCCGCAAGACCGACTCGCGGAGCGGACGCACCTCCGCCGAGCGTGTCGAGAGGTCGACCCGCAGATAGCCACCGTGATAACCGAAAGAAGACATCTTCAACTCACCGCCAATGTTGAGCCGCGACGCGAAGTCTTCGTAGCGGAGCGTTCATTCGACGGCAACGCTCCGCTTCGAAGACTTCGCGTGGCGGCTCAACGGGGGACTCACGCTCGGTCGGGGCGTGTGCCACAACTCTCCAGATCCACGATCCGTGTGTCCGAGTCGGCTCGCAGTGAGATCTGGTACATCCGCTCACCAGCGGGAGTGGGGTATTTTGTCGTCAGGCAGGCTTGGCACAATTTGTCGGAGGGCATGTTCACGGCCTCGGCGATGGCCGCGAGGGGCAGGAACCGCAGCGAGGTCGCCTTCAACTCCTTCGCCATCGCGTTCTCGATCTCGCGCGTCAGCGGGCCACCCTGGAGAAACTCCGGAGCGAACAGCTCCTTCACCTTGGTCATGTCGATCCCGTAGAAACACGGGGCAATGATCGGCGGGCAGGCGACCCGCACATGCACTTCCGCCGCGCCGCCACGCTCATACAGTTGAGAGATCAGCGTCCGCATGGTTGTGGAGCGGACGATCGTGTCCTCGACGAGGAACACCTTTTTCCCTTCGAGGACTTCACGGAGTGGGGTGTATTTGACTTTCGCCTTGTCGGCACGGTTGTTCCCCTCAATAAAGGTCCGACCGACGTACCGATTGCGGATCAACCCCTCCAGGCACGGGATCCCCATGCGATAGGCCATCGCATCCGCAGCGGCTTTGGCCGTGTCCGGCACCGGAACCACGATCGATGTCCCATCCTTCTCGTAAGGGATGTCTTCCAGGTCGGCCAGCTTCTCCCCGAGAACCTTCCGACTGAGGTACACGCTGCGCTCATCCAGGGTGCTGGAGACGTTGGCGAAGTAGATCCACTCGAAGAAACAGTGGGCGATGCGTGGGCTTTCGGCGTACTTCTCGACGCTCAGTTGGCCGTTCTGAATGATGACCGCATGTCCCGGCGGGACGCTCTGGATGCTCTTGGGAGAGAACCCCAGGTTGGCCAGCGCGACGCTCTCGCTGGCGGCAGCGAAGAGTCCCTCTTCCATCGCCCAGCACAGGGGGCGCACCCCCAGCGGATCGCGCGCCACGAACATCTCCCCCAGCGCATTCAGGAAGACGATGTTGTACGCCCCGTCCAGCTTCGTGTGCAGCCCCTTCAGCAACTCCAGCAGATCGCTCTTCGACTGTCGAGCGATCCCCTGCCCCAGCAGGTGCAGCAGAATTTCGGTATCGGTTTCCCGGCTGAGATGGTAATCACCCTTGGCCAGAATCTCCGCCCGCAGGTCTTGGTAGTTCGCCAACTGGCCGTTGAATCCGAAGGCAAAGCACTTACGCTTTTCGAGGTGGTGCCGCTCGAACGGCTGGGCGTAGTTCCGGTCGTCCTTGCCGCAGGTGGCATACCGCACGTGCCCGATCGCTGCCGGGCCTTCGTACTTGGCCAGCAGTTCTTCCGCGACTTCTTTGCGACCGAGGTGGAACACCTCGCTGACCGTGCCGACATCTTTGTACGTGTCGACCAGCAACGTGCGACCGGGCGCATAGACCGACATACCGGCCGCCAACTGGCCCCGGTTTTGAATGTCAAGCAATATGCGGGGGATCAGCCGCGAAGTCGCCTGGCCACCCTGCTTGGGGGCCAGGGAACTATCCTTTCCCTCGGCAGTGCCCAGGTGATAGATCGCAGCCACGCCACACTCATGGAACAACTCGGCCATCAGCGTGTTCCGCTCCGTCACAGAGGTACAGGAGGCCCGCAGACTCCAGGAACGGAGTCCCTGCGGACCGGAAGGATCGGCGGCATCCACCGCTCAGACTGGGGAATCCGAGGACCGACCGCGCAGACCGGTTCCCAGAAGTTCTCACTATCTGGTTTCATCATACTGGTCTGAAACACGATTGCCAGCAGCGCGTCCCCGTTCGCCGGTCTGGTCAGTTTCAGAAACCGGCCAGGCGTGTCGGTCTGAGAATCGCATGGAATGGCCTGTCATCGGCGAATCGACTCGATGGATCGATTGACGCCACTGGCAGGCGATGGCCTGCGGCTATTTCAGGGCTTGATTTTGGGGTGGTTCCCATCGGGAGGACGAGGCCAGTGCTGTGAACACGATGGGGGTCGATCTGTTCATCGTAGGGCATGTTTCCGATGTACACGTGGCCTGGCAAAGGTCGGGGTTGGAGTTGGGCGGTACGCATCAAAGCTCTTGGTGTTTTGCTGATTTTCCTGACTTCGCCTGTTGGTAGGGGAGGTCGAAATCATCGGACGCCAGTTGTAGGTCGGGTGGCACGACCCTGACGCCTTGGGAAGGACGTGGTTGACGCTCTCAGGCCAACTCGCCACGCCCTTCGAGGACTCCGGGACGTGCCACCCGGCCCGATAGCAGAAGCACTCACGAATCGCTCTCATTAAAATGATCGCGTTGTTTCCGCGTTCTTGAGGAGAACCCTTGTAAAACTAACAGCGGAGCTAAAGGCATGGTGAAAAACCAAATTGGCTCCAGAAGTTTAATCAGTCTCGGTGGGCCACCAGCCCCTACTCCTGTGATGGTGCTTCCAAATTCACTCGGCGCCGGATCAACTGGAATGATGCCCATACCGCCCACCACAATCTTCGCGTAAGCACACGTGATGCAAAAGAGCGAAGCGATGAGGAAATAGGATACGAATAGACGGACGATTGGCTTATCTTGGGCTATGCAGTAACAGCAAACACTGAGTATGGCGAAATTGATCGTGAACGCTGCCAGCAAGAGGCGAGCACACCATGCTCCTTGGGCCACCTCGAACAGGAATACATTCCATCCTCCAGTATGGCTGTTGACAAAGAGAAAAAAATACAAGAAGCCCAGGAATGCGACTGTACTCATCAGGACATAGGAATGGCCGAAACCTCGCCAGAGCGATTGGAGAGATCCTGTTTTCATGTTGTGATTGTCCTTTCCATCGAAGCGACTGTCCTCTTAGCAATCACTCGGTCAGTTGGCACGACCCTGACGCTTTGGGAAGGGCGTGGTTGACGCTCTCTGGCCAACTCGCCACGCCCTTCGAGGACTCCGGGACGTGCCACCCGGCCCGATTTGCGAGTGGACGAAGTACACCCAGCTGCAAACGAGCGCTCGCTCAGCAGAGCGAACTGCGAGAGGAGTTGATTGAGGTCCGCGCGAAGAGCGGCGGGGATGTGATCCAGAATGTGTCGGCCCCGGACGCGACTGACGACGGTCATCAAGGCTCCGGTGATCAGGTCCAGATCAGCGAGACCTTTCACGAGGAGGGCCTGCCGAATCGGATCACCGCGGCGCATGTCGAGACGGCTGTGAAGAGCGATGCTGAGGCTGTGGAGCTGCTGCTGGATGACCTGAAAATCCAACAAGATCTACCACGCCCCACCGCCTTCTGTCGGGCGCGTCAAGGATGTCCATCCTACGGCGACTACGGAGCGACTGGCTCCACCGCTGTGGGCTCGACGGCGGCTTCACTCGGGGCGGCCTGGATCGGAGTGGCTTCAATCGCCTCGACCGGGAAGGCTCCGGGGGCCACGGGGGCTGTGGCTTCGTCCTCGGGGAAGACGATCTCGGGGGCGTGGGTTCTCAAACGGGGGTCCATGCGAACGGCTTGGGCGAGGTCGGCGCTGGCTTGCTGAATCTCGCCACTGGCCTGGCGTTGTTCGGCCCGCTTGAGGTACGCCTGAGCCACCAGCGAGTCAAATCGCTGTGAGGTTTTGTAGTCCGCGATGGCAGCGTCATACTGCCCCTGCTGAAGCAGAATGTCGCCCCGCAGCGAGTAAGCGGCGCGGTCCGGTTCGGCCTTCAGAATCGCGTTGCAGGCGGCCAGGGCCTCGTCCGTTTTGCCTTGCTGAAACAGGACGGAAGCCTGTCCGACTTGAGCCGTTCGGCACTGGGGATCGAGCTTCAAAGCATCCTGGTAGTTCTTGACCGCCTCGTCCCAGCGGGCGACCTGTTGCAGGTGATCCCCCCGCGCGACCCAGTTCTGCGGGTCTTTCGGATCGGCAGTGAGCTGACGATTCAAGGCATCGAGTTCGTACGACCACGCGACGTGATCGAAATCCTGGCGAGCCAATTCCGGCTTCCCGGCGGCCATATAGGACTCGGCCCGCTGCGTGTAATACTCCATCGCCGTCGGTGCGAGATCGATGGCTTTGGTGAAGTCGGCGATGGCCAGATCATGCTGACCGGCCAGCGCGTAGGCTTGAGCCCGGTTGTTCCAGGCGTTGACGTACTTGTCGTTGAGTTCGATGGCACGAGTGAAGCTGGCAATCGCCTCGTCGTACTTCTTCGCCCGCGAGAGAGCGAATCCCCGATTGTTGTGGGCATCCACATACTGAGGGTCGATTCGCAGTGCCGCATCGAACTCCTTGACGGCCTTGTCGAGTTCACTGGCTGTCTTCCTCGGTGTGCCACCGGCCTCTGCGAGATTGTTCGGCTTCTTTCCAGCAACCCCCATGGCGACGCCGACTTGCTCAGCCGAAGTGTCCACAGTCTGAGTTTCTTCCTGATCCTGGTATCCATCTCGAGAAATCCGTACCAATCCGCGATTGTTGAGCGGCTGGGCGTAGTTCGGATCAAGGGCGATGGCCTGATTGAAGTCCTCCATCGCCAGATCGTTGTTCTGGGTCAGCAGATGGAAGTAGCCCCGGGTATTGCGGAACTTCGCGTTCTCGGGTTGCAGCTGGATGGCTGCGTCCATGTCGCGGATGGCCCGCGTGTAGAGCTTGGCATCGGAGAGGATCGACGCCCGCGTCGTGTAGGCATCGACCAGCTTGGGGTTCGCGCGAATCGCCTCGTTCAAAAGAATCGAAGCATCGTGCAGGTTCCGCTTCTGGATCAGATCCTGGGCCATCGTGACGGCCTGCTCGGGGGTGATCTTTTGTGCTGCGTCCGATGGATTGGTCGCCGGAACCGCGATGACCGCAGCGGGCGTCGCCGTCTCAGTCGGAGCCGAATCGCTCTTCCCACAGCCCACCAAACCCAGCAGCAGAACCCAACCGAATGTCTTGCGCATTGTGAGTCTTCCCGTCCCTGAACTCGAGCGGCATCCTTGCCAGCGCGCGAGCGATCTCCCGGTCTTGAGAGCCTTCCCGAGCATGTTGCGGCTTTTACTGCCTGTTCGGGAATGGGGTCAATGCCGGTTTGAGGCTTGAGTGAAAACGTCGTGCCACACCGCTGATTGGTGAGAAATACCCGGTGGTGATGCCCCTCTGAGCCGTGAGCAAGCGGGGGGAAGTCCGATGCCGATAGCCCCGGCATGCAAGACTTTGAGGCTCACTGTTTTCAGAATCGCGAGGACTGGCTGCGTCTGCTGATGGCGTACGCCCAGGCGGAGGAAGTCGCGTCTGTAGCAGATGCGGCGTCGGCCAAGTCTGCGGCACCACCGGCAGTTTCTGCCGCTTCCGTGATCGAGGGCGAAGGCGAGGCCGAGGAGAGCGCGACCGGCTGGGTGGCGCGCATCTCCTCGATCGCAGGGGTGGAAGCCGCCCGCATGTCGACGCTGCATGGCCGCGTGATCGCCCTGGGGTATTTAAAGTTTAAGTTGATCGACCGCCAAGTCGGATTGCGGTATCGTCTGACGCCGTCGGGGAAACAGTTGGTGTCGGCTCGCCCAGAGACGGCGGAAGCGGCCGCTTGAGTGAACGCCCGATGGCGATCCGTGTGTCGCCTTTCGCTCCGCGAAAGTGCGTTCTTTCGCGGAGCGAAAGACGACAATGGAGTCACAGCGTCCACATCGGAGAATTCCCATGTCAATTGAAACTCAACTGACCGCCTTGGGCCTGACGCTCCCGGAGCCTGCCCAGCCAGTGGCTTCGTATGTGCCGACGGTCCGGACCGGGAATCTGGTGTTCTGTAGTGGGCAGTTGCCGTTCCTGAATGGGAAACTGCTGGCGGTGGGAACCGTGCCCACACAGGTCGACATCCCCGCAGCCCAAGCGGCGGCGAAGCAGTGCGTCCTCAACGGGTTGGCAGCTCTGCGGGCAGAATTGGGCGGCGACTTGTCAAAGCTGGTGCGGGTGGTACGCATCGGGGTATTCGTCCAGAGCGTCGATGGCTTCAAGGACCAGCCGCAGATCGGGAACGGAGCCAGCGATCTCCTCGTGCAGATCCTGGGAGACAGGGGGCGGCATGCCCGGACTTCGGTAAGCGTGAATGCGCTCCCCTTGAACGCCTCGGTTGAGGTCGAGTTCCTGTTCGAGGTGGCCTGACCGTGGTCGAGCCTCTGTTGCATGTGGTCCTGTACCAACCCGAAATCCCTCAAAACACCGGCAACATCGGTCGCAGTTGTGTCGCCGTGGGAGCCAAGCTGTGGCTGGTACGGCCGCTGGGGTTCCATCTGGATGACCGGTATTTGAAGCGGGCGGGGATGGATTACTGGCAGCATCTCGACTGGGAGGCGGTCGATGATTGGGCCGCGATTGAGCAGAAGCTGGCCGGGAGAAACTTCTGGCTGTTTACGAAGACGGCGACACGCCTGACCTGGGAGGCGGAGTTCCAGCGGGGCGATGTGCTGGTGTTTGGGAGTGAGTCGAGTGGCCTGCCGGAACAACTGAGGCAAGCGCACTGGGCTCACTGCGTCAAGTTCCCGATGCACGAGGCGGTGCGGAGCCTAAATCTGGCGAGTACGGTGAATGCTGCATTGTACGAAGCGGTGCGGCAATTCGGTGGCTTGAGCTAATACAGGCAGATTCCACGCGACTCAGTGTGTCCGGGCAATCCATGGTGGTATAGGTCGAATGGAGAGTCTGGTGGAAACGCATCCGAGATTGCCTGATGTATCGAATAGGCGGGGGAATGACCCACCCTTTTGCCAGACTGGGATGAAGCGTGGGGAATTTGCCTGCGTCCTCTGAAAACATCGAGCCGAATAAACAACTAGAGACTTTAAGGGCTTCTCTTACTGGAAACGCCGGTTGTCTCTCCCGATCACATTATCGTTTTGTGATTGTTCGAAATCCGTCTGATCGAAACAGAAAAGGACATCTGGACCCATGCTCAAGAACTCTCTTTACGCTCGGATCGTCGCTTGCGCCACTGGCGTTGCGATGATCCTGCCGGCCATGCCGGTCAGCGCTGCTCCCAAGGCAACGCAACAAGTCCGCCAGGGAACCGATGTGGTTCTCACCGGAGGCAAACTGACCGGCAAGCTGCTGAACTCCAACGGCAAGCCGGTGGACGGTGCGCTGGTGGCCGTCGAGAAGAACGGCAAGCTGGTTGGCAAGACCGTGACCCAGGCCGACGGCTCCTACACCGTCGCTGGTCTGTCCAGCGGGACGCACACCATCACTCTGGCCGATGGTCAGTTCCCCGTTCGGCTGTGGTCGAAGGAAGCTGCTCCGGCAGCCGCCAAGACCCAACTGACGGTCTCGCAGACTGCCGTTCGCGGACAGTTCTACGACGATTGCGGCTGCCCGGTGTATGGCAACATCCTCATCGGAGCCCTCGTCGCGGCCACGTTGATCACGACGCTCGTCCAAATCGATAAGATCAACGACATCGAAGGCCAGCAGAACGACATCCAGAACCAGCTGCAGAACATCCAGGACCAGTTGGACCAACTCCAGAGCCCGTAATCAGGGTTTTGACCGCAGAAGACGCTCAACCCCGTTGGCTTGCTAAGCCAGCGGGGTTTTGTTTGTTGGCACGACAAAGCCCGGAGGTTGCAACCCCTGGGCTTTTGACTTAACGCGACTGACTACACATGGATCGCGAAGGCTTGACGCAGCGATTCCAGTGCAGCAGCCCCCTGGTTGCGATCAACCACCACGCTCATGCGGATCTCCGAGGTGTTGACCATCTTGACGTTGATTTCAGCCTCCGCGAGAGCCCGAAACATCCGCTCGCCGACCCCCGTGTGAGTCCGCAGGCCAATCCCGTTGAGCGACAGCAGTGCAATGTCCCGCTCATGGCTGACGCGGGAGCCGGGCCACCGCAGGACCAGCGTCTGCAC
>JAYTWO010000151.1:0-4294 GCA_043743415.1 Planctomycetota bacterium | reverse complement strand
AAGACATCAATCTGAACCGAGTCAGGTATGGTGGCCTGGCCCGTGGTGCCGGGAGCGATTCTCGTCAATGAATCGAACACTGCCCTGCTGATGAAATACGACGAAGCGGAAGGAATGCGGCAGTCGGTAGAGACGATGAAAGAGTATGAAGTCCGAGCCGTTCACTCGCCAGAAAGTCGACGCATGGTTCAAGACTATGAACACCGACTCAACCGGTTCGACGAAGAGATTCGGACACTCCGGGTGGCTCAACGGAGTCTGCTGTCGGTCCTGACCTTTCCCGCGATCCTGGCATTGGGATGGTGGTGTATTCTGGCGGCGATCGCTCTGACAATGCCGGGCACGCTGCGAACGGTGTTTGCCCCGTTCTCCGTGCGGTTCGTGCGCCGGAGCATGCTGGGGATCGGCACCATTTCGGTGATGGCGACGGGCGTGTTCCTGGGCGTCTATTGGCTGCGGGTGAGTCCATAGCCCCTCCCGTAGCAGAAGTCGTGAGACTTCTTTCGTCCCCGGAGGAACTCATACGAGTTCCGCTACGGACTCCGCTACACGTTGAACAAGAAGTGGCAGATGTCTCCATCCTGCATCACGTACGACTTCCCCTCGACGCGGAGCTTCCCCGCCGCGCGAATCGCCGCTTCGGTCTTGTAGGTTTCGATGTCGTCCAAGCTGTAGACCTCGGCCCGGATGAACCCGCGTTCAAAGTCGGTGTGGATCACGCCCGCAGCTTGGGGAGCAGTCGCACCGATGGGGATGGTCCAAGCCCGGACCTCCTTGGGACCGGAGGTGAAATAGCTTTGCAGCCCCAGCGTGCGGTATGCCTCGCGGGCGAGGGGCGCCAGCGATGGCTCCTCCAGCCCGATCGAGGCCAGCATCTCAGCCCGGTCGGGGGCATCGAGTTCGGCCAGTTCCGCTTCGAACTTGGCACACACGACAACGACTCCGGCGTTGTGGCTCTTCGCGTAGTCGCGGACCTGCTGCACCAGCGTGCCTTTGCCCTGGATGTCATTCTCGTCCACGTTGGCGGCGAACAGGATCGGCTTGGCCGTCATCAGACCGAACGTGGCGGCGATCTTCGACTCGACGGGGTCGAGTTCCAGACCTCGCAGCGGCAGCCCCTCGTTCAATCGGGCGAGGCACTTCTCGATGACCTCGACCCGCTGCTTGGCCTCCTTGTCGCCGATTTTGGCGGCGCGCTGGGCCTTGGGCAGGGCGTTCTCCATCACCTGCATATCGGCCAGCATCAGCTCGGTCTCAATGATCTCGATGTCAGCCAGCGGGTCAATCCGGCCCGAGACGTGCGTCACATCGGGGTCGTCGAAGCAGCGGACCACCTGGATGATCGCGTCGACCTCGCGGATGTGGGTTAAGAACTTGTTGCCGAGTCCTTCGCCGACGCTGGCCCCCTTCACGATCCCGGCAATGTCGACCAGCTTGATCGTGGCGGGGAGGATGCGTTGCGGTTTGGCATAGACCGCGATCCGGTCCAGCCGCTTGTCCGGCACGCTGACGATTCCCTCATTGGGCTCGATGGTGCAGAACGGATAATTCGCCGCCTGGGCCGCCTGGGAACAGGTCACGGCGTTGAACAGGCTGCTTTTACCGACATTGGGGAGTCCGACGATACCGGCTTCCATGGGGACACACTGTGAGTTGCGGGGAGGGCTGGAGAGGACGCAGTATCGCGGAGCGAGGAGAAAATGGAACCGAGGCGTGAGCCCCATGGCACCTACATGAGCAACCCGACGCGTCAGCGAGGGCGGACGCTCTTGGCATCCTGCGGGAGCGTGAGCCGCTGGGAGGGGGACACGCGTCTTAGGCGGCACACCTCGCTACGCTCGGCCCCTCGCTGACGTGTCGGGTGACTGAGCCCCTCGGGGGTCAGTCATCGAACTGGCTCGACATGCCCGCGTGACTCATTCGCGCAGCAAAAAACCTGTGATCCGCCCGGTGGTGCATCACAGGTATCTGCTGGGTCTGCGGGCCAACCTGAATCAGCTCAGGTTATCCCATCGCGGACGGCCTGAGCGGCCTGACGGCGGTACTTCAGAGCCAGGTGGGCAAAAGTCGACTTCTTGGGCACGCTTGCGGTCAAGCGGCTCAGCCGTTCGTACTTCTCCGCCAAGGCGGTCTTCACATCGACAAACGTTCGCTTAGGCATGGTCTGCGGTCCGAGGGTCATCCAGAAAGATCGGGAAGCGAGGTAGTGTATCGGCAACGGGCGTGGTTGCCAACTCGACCCGATGGGCAACGCCGTGAAGGTGTGTGCGTCGCAAACGTCGGCGATCAGGGATGATTCACCACGGAGACACGGAGGCACGGAGAAAACCAGAGCGAGAGAGCTTCTGATCTGCTGATTATGTGTCGCCCGAGAGTCTGACACAGTTCAAACGGATGATTCAGCCCGCCCGATCAAGTTGCTTTGCCCGTGGATTATCACATGCAAAGCCGGCCATCCCGCCCCTGCTTCTCCGTGCCTCCGTGTCTCCGTGGTGAATTCCCCGATTTCTCATCACCGACGTTTGGGACGCACACACGCCGTGAAGGATTTCTCAGGGACCACGCTCACAAGGCTGTCAACACGTTTCCGGCCCTCTCCCCCACAGTGGGATCCGCACCGAATGCCGCGCCGAATGTGGGGGATAGGGGGCAGAACCTTGGGAAACGCCTTGCAAAATCCATCACGGCGTTGCGACTGCGAGTGGTCACGTCCCCTGGCTCGCGGGCTCAGCAGGAGCTTCGCCCTCCCGGGGGAGACGAGAGCCGATCCAGCGATTTCGGAGTAATCGCTGACATTGATGTGGCGCATCTCGTCTGCATTCGTCTCCGGCGATCGTCACGCTCACACCACTCACGAAATACAAAACCGCAGTTGGTCACGAGGACCAACTGCGGTTTGAAGCTCACCGAGATCAAGTCCACGTCAGACTAGAAGCTGCCTTGATCCAGCACGTTTTGACCGTGACGTCCACCGGCTGGTGTAATCATGCCCGCATAGACACTCAAGTCGATGGCTGCGTTAATCGCTTTGCACGAGCCGTCGCAAAAGGCCATGTTGACCACGCCGGGGTGCATGGATGACGGACGGGGACTGGCCCCATCGATGGCCCCATTCAGGTTGTCGTTGAGCTTACCATCGGTTCCGGTTGGATTATCGGTGATGACCGTTGTCGCCAACACCAAGGCCGTGGCTTTGAGAGGTGCTGCGGCGGTTCCTGCAACTCCCAAGCCTTGAGCTGTCCCGTTGCTTGTGACCACACCCCCAGCGGTTGCCAGTGCCAGACCAAACCCGACATTCCCCGTGAATGGAGAAGCCCAACTCTGAATGTTGGTGTTCTCGGCAAACAGAATCGTTTGAGAGGTTCCATCCGCTGCACTGATCTGGTCCAGATTGTTCGAGATCCCCTGATTGTTGGCCTGACGCCAAAAGACTCCCGAAGCTGCCGTGACCTGAAAGTCATCCGAGGTCTGATTGACTGAACCGGTGCCGTTGAACACATGGTCATAGTAACCGATCGCATGAGTCTGATCATTGTTGGCAGTCCACAAGCCACTGGCGATGAAGCCTGCATTGGCCGCATAGCACATTGATCCTCGCCCGGTACTCAAGTCGCTCGGGCAGTTGTAGACAGCGATTGTGTTCGCAACCAAGCTAGTGGTCGAATTCAGACTTGCTACCGTAGTGTTGTCGGAAACCCGCAGTCGATCGTACAGCGTGGTGCTTTCCATGTACGGCAGCAACTGCACCGACCAGGAGGCTTCCGTAGGGATAGGTGCCACAGTTGTGCCAAAGTTGATGATGAAATCCGATGGTGCCACAGACGATGTCGTCAAATACGGGAGGGCACCACGATGAGAGGTCGTGTAGGCCTGCACCGCGACGCCCAGGTTTCTGATGTTGTTCATGCACTGGGTGCGGCGGGCGGTTTCGCGGGCGTTCTGCACGGCGGGCAGAATCAGCGAGGCCAAGGTGGCGATGATTGAGATCACCACGAGGAGTTCGATCAGGGTAAAGCCGCGACGCTGCGGCTGACGGAAGAGCGGGCGGCGAACGTACATGGTGGTCTCCAGGCTGCCGAGAGTATTGGTGAAGTGGGTTCTCCCGCCGACGACACATCGGCGGGAAGGTCGCTGTCGCGACTGGCCGGTTTCACCCCCCGGCCTGGACAGTTGTGTGTGGTTGTGTGTGTGGGGTTGTGATCTGCTGTGGTCGATTGACCGAATGATCTGGAACGTGTGTGGAACTCGATCAAGGGGGACTTCAGAGCGGGTGCCGCGATTGCGTTTTCACTGT
>JAYTWO010000150.1:0-13377 GCA_043743415.1 Planctomycetota bacterium | reverse complement strand
GGGGTGGATTTTCAAGGCATCTCTCCGATGTCCAATGGTTGCAGGGAGATACCGCGATCTGCTGCAATGCCCCTGCCCGGAGAAGCGGAGGCAGGCTCTACTGGGAAGCAACCCGCCCAGGAATATCCTGGTCTCCGATGCGCCCATGGCGTGTCAGCCCCTGGCCGAGGTTCTCGACCAGGGGCCTCTTTCGGGACTGGCACATTGGACATCGGAGCCATGCCTCCGTAAATCCAGATGCCGTCAGGCATTTCGGAATCCCCCCAAATAGTGCGATGAACCCAAAATCAACTCACACCGAAACGCCAACGCCTGCGGCGTCGCGTGCGCCCGCACCAACGCCTGCAACACCTGTTGAGCTTCCTGATCCAACACAATCTCCGGCGCATGCGGTCGAGCCATCGCGGCATCCTTGCCCAAAAAACCTCCGATCACCCGACCGACCACCGGCCCCAGCCACCGAAGACCCACCCAATCTCTTCGAAATCCGAAATCTCGCAAAGAGCAAAAAGTGTGCAAGGAATTGTGAAATGGACATCGAGGGCGTTCCGGCTGATCGGTCGATTCTCATCGGCCGCTCGCCTAATCAGTTGTGGGTGATTCCTGACTCTGAGTACAAATGGACCGGCGAGCGAATTCCGTGGCAGGTCGGTGGGGACTCCGGTACAGTGCAGAGCGACATCGCGCTCAGTCACTTCGAGGAGTCACTCCCATGGTTCGCACCGCTTCCACCATGTTGCCCCTCGGCAGCCAGGCTCCCGACTTCCTGCTTCCGAATGTGGATGGGCAGAAGCTGTCGCTGTCGGACTTCCAGGGCAAGGCCGGTCTGCTGGTGATCTTCATGTGCAACCACTGCCCGTTCGTGCTGCACCTGCGGCCCGCGCTGGCTGCGTTTGCGAAGGAGTATCTGGAGCAGGGACTGGCGATCATCGGCATCAGCAGCAACGATGTCGGCCAGTACCCGCAGGACGGTCCCGACGCGATGAAGCTCGAACATGCCGCAGCCGGGTACCCGTTCCCGTACTTGTATGATGAGACGCAGTCGGTCGCCCAGACGTATCGGGCGGCGTGTACGCCAGACTTCTTCCTGTTCGATCGCGATCATCGGCTGGTCTATCGCGGCCAGTTCGACGACAGCCGCCCCAAGACCAACCTACCCGTCACCGGAGCCGATCTGCGGGCTGCCTGCGATTCGCTACTGGCTGGGCTGCCGGTCACGCCGGACCAGAAGCCGAGCATTGGGTGTAACATCAAGTGGAAGGTCGGGGCGGAGCCGGATTACTTTACGGGCGTGTCGGCGTAGGGGAGTTGGTGTAGTTCTCGTTCCCAAGCTCCGCTTGGAAACGCATATCCGCGAAGCTCCGCTTCGCCCGCGTGCCAAACGGCGCGGGCCGGTGACGTGGGATCGCTCCGCTTCGAAGACTTCGCGTCGCGGCTCAACGTGCCGTCCGTGACTTATGCGACTCCGTTGATTGGCACTGGTTTCGATTATTTCCAATTTCGTTACCCTACTCGTGTGCAACACCACTCTCCCAAGGCACTCCCATGAGCCAACTCGAATCCGACGAACTCGAACAGCGGTTCGAAGCACTGTTCGGGCAGATCGACGAACTCACCGATCAGTGCAAATACCGGTCGGCGGTGCGGGTCGCCAATGAGATTCGCCGACTGGCCAAGTCCGAGGGTCGGCTGGTCGAGTACATCCGCGGCCTGTTCATCGCCATGAACTACGGCGTGTCGTGCCTCGATCCCGAGTCGGGCCGCGACCACGCCCTGGAACTGATTGCGATTCTGGAGAACGAAGACCGCGCCCGCCAGTTGCAACCCGACCTCCCCGAAGAGCAGTACGACTGGTACCGCAGCCGGTTCTCGTCCTGTGCGTACGACAACTTCGCGCGGGCGGTCGCGAACATCCAGGGGTTCAATTCGGACGGGATGCACGCCTGCATCAATGATGGATTGCAGGTGTGCCGCCGGTCGGGGAAGTTGGAGTGTCTCAAGTGCTTTCGCGAGTACGCTGCCGAGGTGTATGAGGCTGCTGACGATCTGGAGATGGCGCTGCACAACGCCCGCCTGGGGATCGCGCACCTCGATCCGGGACCGCATGACCGGCGGTGGGTGGGCGTGAAGGAAGAGGCCCGGTTGCTGTTGCTGCAGGGGCAGGTCGAGGAGGCCCTCGCGGGACTGCAGCGCGGCTGGTCGATGAAGGACGAATACCACGACCCGTACGCGGCCACGCTCGAAGGCCACATGCTCATGAAGGTGCTGCTGACACTCAACGGGCGCGAGGCCGAGTTGTCGCAGTGGGTCACGCCCGAGATTGTCTCGCAGTTCACGTCCCCCCCGCGCGGGGAGTATGCGTGGTTCGACCTGCGGGCCGACATGTTCGAGTCGTTTTTCGCCTTCTGTGCCGGAGACCACGCGAAAGCCATCTCGTTGCTGGAGCAGTGGGATCCGCAGTTGCGGCGGCAGAAGTGTCTCGATGAGTGGTTCCATGTGCGGCTGCAATTGATCGCCACATTGCGATACGCCGGGCAGATGCAGCGCGTGCCGGGGCTGGCCCAGCAGCTCGAAGCGAGTGCGACCGAGGCCCGCGACTACCTCACGCTGCGGCGGCTGAAGCGGGTACTCGACCCGGCGACTCAGCCGACTCCGCTGGGGCTGCTGGGGGATGTGACGGTGGGGCAGTTTGCGGTGTTGCGATTGGACGGACCGTTGGCTCCCGTGGTTGAGCCTCCGATGTCCGCCGAGGAGCCCGCAGCGACCAGCGACACGCCGACCGTCGAGTCGGAGCGTCCGCCGTCCGCGCTCTGGCCCACGATCGAGGCCCTGGTTCTCGAACTGCAAGGAGCCTCGTCCGAGCCAGAATTCTCCTCCGTCCGGGCGAAGGTGATCGCGCTGCCGCCGCAGTTGGTGACGGATGATCGAGATGCGAGCAAGCTGCTTCAGCTACTCAAATACTCGCTGACCCACACCGCTGATCCGGCGTCGCTCTGGGCCTGGGCGGAAGCGGTCGGAGAGCCGTATGGCCGGATGGCGAATATCATCTGCCATCGAGCGGTGCTCGGGGCAATCCTGGCGCAGTTCCCGTCTGACCCGCCGGTGATCTCGTCGGAGCGGATTGCCGAGCTGTTTCGAGCGTCGATGGACCTCGACCCGCACTCGGCATTTTCGCACTCGCAGGCGGGGACGTTCCACCTGCAACAGGGGAACCTCAGCGAGGCGGAGCGCTGCCTGTCGCGGGCCTGCCGGTTGGATCGTGCGGCGAGTTCTCCGGCCCTGCAACTGGCCGATGTGTATAGCCAGACGGACCGCCGCCGGGATGGGCTGGCGGTGCTCGACATGTGCCTGCGGGAGGGGACGCAAGACCCGGACGTGGCGTGGGAGGCAGGGCTATATGCGTATGGGTTGGAGCAATACGAACCGGTGCTGACCTACCTCGACCGGTATGACCAGTGGAAGCCGAACACGCCGTGGAGCGGGCACTACCGGGCGGCCGCGCTGCTGGAGTTGGAGCGTTATGCGGAGGCGCTGGCCGCTGCGGAGGCCGACGATGCAATCAACCCGGAGGCGACGTACGCCTCGCTGCTGCAGAAGGTGTCGGCCTATGCGGGGCTGAAGCGGGACGAGGCCTGCCGCGCGGGCCTGCGGGAGATCCTGTCGAAGCCGCTGCGGACGGTCACCACGTTGAGCGTGCAGGGGCTGGCGCGGTTACATCGCCGACTCTGGATCGCCTTGTATGCGTGGTCGGCGAGCGATCCGCTGTTCGAGACCTATGAGACGTATTTAATCGGAACAGGGCTGGCTCCGAACGAGATGTTCGCTGCGATTCGCGAAGCGTCTGGACTGGCTCCCGTTGAAGACGGGATCAACTTCTACCGCGTCCTGCTCCGGCAGACGATGGACGAGACGTGGAAGGACTCCGTGTATTGCCTGGCCGGGGAAGAGGAGTGGACCGAGTACGAAGCGGTGTGGGGCGTGCTGGCCGAAGATGAGGACAAGGCCCGTCGGCTGGTGGTCGACATGCAGGGCCGGGCCATGGACCGGACCGCCGAAGTGCTGGGCGTCGACGAGGGCGGGACCGAGTACACCGACATCCCCGGCGTCGTGTGGCAGGGGCTGCGAGCAAGTCCGTCGGACGATGACGACGACGATGACGACGACGACGACGACGATGAGTTCGACGACGACGACGACGATGACGATGACGACGACGATGACGATGACGATGACGATGACGACTTCGCCCCAGACGATGAGGACGACGACTCGGACAAGTGACCACTGCCACAAGAGTATCGGCACGCGGCGAAGCAGTGCTTCAAGGAGCAGCATTCCCCAGCTGCGTCCGATGGCTGGAGTCTCAGTCTCGGAGAGACTTGAGCGACATCGTCGATGTCCCTACGCGACACTCATTTTGGCCTGCAGGCGGTTCGGTTCCCCAGTCTTCGTTCGTTACAGAGGACAAGGGCCGGAAGCCTATTCCACGCGAGCTTCGACATGAGCCTTGAGGTTCGACAGACCGGTCTCGAAGTCCTTGCCGACCATCTTGTCCATGTTCATGAACAGGCACATCACCTTGTTCATGAATGGCTGGGGGCCAAACATCGCCCATGTCACGAGAGTCGCACTCCCTTGCGGCAGCAGGGTGAATTCGGCGGTGTTGTGGGCCTGGAAGGGGCGAAGGAAGTCGAGTTGAATGAGCACCTTGGAGGGAGAGGTCGCTTCCAGGATTTCCTGCCGTCCCTGGCCGACCTTGTTGTTGCCGTTCCATTCATAGATCGCACCGACGCCACGCGCGGCCCCGCTGAGCGTCTTCTGCATCGACAGATCCAACTTCTCCCACGGTGACCATGCATCAGACTGACGAAAGTCGCTGAGGATCGCAAAGATGGGCTCGGGGGGAGAATTGATGCTGATCGATCGTTCGATCCGAAAGCGGTTCGGTCGGGTGGAGGCATAGGCCAGCAGACCCGCGATCAACACCGCCAGTCCCAGCCCCGCAGACAACACGTAATCCATGAGTCTCTCCGAGTGAGTGCTTCGAAACGTCACCCCGTTTAGCCGCGACGCGAAGGCTTTGCGCAGCGGAGCGCGGTGCGACTCCCGAATCGCACCACTACTTCGCCAGATCGACGCAGATTAACTCTTTGTCATTCCGCACATACACCCGCTTGTTCGCGAATGCCGGGGCGCACCACACGACATCACGACCAAAGGCGTTGTTCGTCGGAGCGATCACAGGCATCCGCGACAGTTCTTTGAACCCCTTCGGCGTCAATTGGCCGATGATCAGATCGCCCGTCTCGGCGAACATCCAGAACTTGTCCGTGGCACCCGCTCGCACGAGAAACACCGTCCCACTGGGTTGCTTGCGGGTACTTAGCGGCTGAGGTGTGGTCCACACAATCTTCCCACTGGGGAGGTCGATGCACCGCAGTTCGCCGCCCTGATCCACTCCGTAGACTTGCCCGTCCATCAGGAACGGCTGGACGTTAACCGGAGAGAGGGCGTGCTTCTCGACATCGCGCCAGAGCGTCTTGGCTCCCGGCTTGTCGGTGGCCAGCTCCAGCAGCATGTTCTTGTTGTCGTACCCGGCCACGAACAGGTGGTTGCCGTGGTGAATCGGCGTCATGATGATCGAGCCGTTCGTCCCCTGGTACTCTTGCGTCCAGAGCAGCTTGCCAGTCTCGGGATCGACCGCGTAGACAGCCTCGGGGCTGCACAGCACCAGTTGGCGGACACCGGCCTGCTGAATGATCAGGGGCGGGGAGTAACCTTGCTCCTTAGCCGTGCCGACCCGCCAGATCTCGGCACCGGTGTCTTTGTTGAGGGCCACACAATGCGACCCGGCTCCCCCGGCAATCACGATCAGCTTGTTGCCATCGATCAGCGGCTGACTGGCATACCCCCACAGGGCGGCCTTGGTCTGGTAGGTCTGCTTGAGGCTCTTGTACCACACGATCTCGCCGGAGACCGCATCGAAGCAGGCGAGTTGCCCTTCGGCCCCCTGCGAGTAGACTTTGCCTCCGTGGACCAGGGGGGTGCTGCGCGGTCCAGCGGGGTAGGAGATCGAATACTTCTCGGGATGCTCCTTGAACCACAACTGCTTGCCGGTCTTTTCGTCGAAGCACAGGATGCGCTCGGTGCCGGTGAACTGCTTGCGGTCGAAGTTGTCGACCTTGACGTTATCGGCGGTCACATAATCGGTGACGTAGACCTTCCCTCCGGCCACTGCCGGTCCCGAGTATCCGCCCGCCACTGGCACTCGCCAAGCGATCTTCGGCTGGGCGGGGAGTGTTTCGACCAACCCGGTCTCGCGCCAGACGTTGTCCCGCTGGGGCCCCATCCATTGCGGCCAGTCATCGGCCCGACCCGCTGATGAAACCACGAACGCGCCACCGAAAGTCGCCAGACACAGCCAAGCACGAAGCATGATTCGATCCTAGGGAGGAAGAGGTCACTCACTCCCGGATGTTAACCACCCGTGAGCAGACAACCAACCCGTCCGTCGACGAGGTCACACCGCTCGGTAGAATGGGCAATCCTGTCCGTCCCCGCTCGGCGTATCACTTCCCCCGGTCCCGATGCTCCGCTGGGAACCGCATCTCCCAGCAACTCCGTTTCGCCGCGATGCAAACGGCTTGGCCCGGTGACGCGGGCTCGCTCCGCTTCGAAGACTTCGCTTCGCGGCGAAACGGGCGAGTGCATGATCGCATCGAAAGCGATTTCGGAGAAATCACCGACAATCAATGCTTCAGTTCCTGATCCTTGCGGCCCATCTCATCCAAGATCACTGGGTGCCACTTCGTGTCGCGCTGTTGGGGCGGCTGATAGTGCGTCCTCGCCCAGGTCCTCAGCTTCATTTCTTCGACCGGGTCGACCGGTCCCTCGGATTTCCGAGTCGTATACATGTCCATGACTGGATCCTCCCATCCGGCAAGGGATGCTGTCCCCTGCCTGCTCGCATCTTCCGCGAGTCTTCCACGAACGCGGTCCCACGGGCGGGGCCGCTTACTGGCCTTGGAGTCACTGCACCACAGTCCATCCGGATGTTGAATCAAAGAGCGTGTGACACAGCCATCGGCTGCGGAGAGTCCGTTCTCGACCGGGGAATCAATACATCTCTCAAGCTACACATCTGAAATCCATTTCTCAAGACAAATATCGACAATCTCTCTGAGTTCTTTGACAAAGTTCTGAGATGTGACCGGGATTCGTCCCAATGCCAGGGGCGGGAGCGGAATCGTGAGGCCGTTGGAGGACCGGATTCATGCTTCGCGCGGGCGGAAGTGAGACATTCCTTCGTAGCCACGTTTCGCCAGAACGTGGGCGAATTGGCGTGCGTGCCCGCCCTCTGGCGAGGGGCAGCTACGCCCCACCCGGGACCGCGTGAAGTATCGCCTGCCTCGGGGGGCGAAGAGGCAGGCGAAAGCCTGAACTCCAACGGTCCAATGGTCACACGGTCGTGTTACGACCTCGGCTGGCTCTCCGGGCGCAAGTACACAAAGTTTTTCCCGAGGCGCCCGCCGTAGTTCCCTGCCGAAATCTTGACGAGGCCGGGCGTGTGCTTCGCGGCCTCAATCGCCGCCTGTGTGGCCCGCGCGACGGTCTCCAGGTCGTACCCGTTGATGATGATCTCACTGATTGAAGTGACGCCCGGCGGCACGCGCGACGCCTCGCCGAGTTTCTCTCCCAGTGTCGGGCAGAACGGATGATTCGTGCTGGCAATCAGGAACGAGTACGCGCTCCCCGCCTTCGACCCGCTCGACGCCACTCCGCCCGGAAACGGCAGGATCACCCCCGGCACCTGGCTGGCCCCCGCCACCGATCGCTCAGCTGCGTCGAGGGCGGCATCGACCGACTCACTCAAGAACCACAGGTTGCCCCCCATGAGGCCCTCGCGAAACCCGAACCGGCGATCGATGACGAACTCCCCCATCATGATCGGCAGCACCCACACCCGGCGGCCGAATCGCTGTGCCCGAAACTGATGACCATCTCCGAACAGGGCGATCTTCCGCCCGAGTTTGAAGTAGCTCTCGGTCGCCTGCAAACTGAAGCAGGCGGTCGTCGGGCAGGTCAGCACGTTCTGGCTCAATCGCGCCAGCAGCACCCGCTCCAGCACCGCCTCGCGGTCCTTCTTAAACCGGGGTACATGGAACTGCAAGATCGCTCCCGGTCGGCCATCCGGCGTCGCGAACGATTCATCCCCGCCCGGCCCCACATACCGGTCCAGCCCCGCCTCGCAGTCGCATAGAATCGAACTGCTCGCATGCCCCGTCGCGGCCTGGACCGCGTGGTCGAGCCATTTCCGGTCGCGGGCAGTCACCAGCACCTCGGCATAGATGCTGCGAAATGCCTCGGCGTAGGTGTCTTCAATCTCTGCGGTCGGCACGGTGGAAGGGTCTTACGGGGCGGGGGAGGGGGCTGTTCAGGGGATGATAACGTGTGCTGGGGAAGGGTGAAGGGTGAAGTTCGGGTCCCACCACTTTCGCGACGCCGGAATGCGAGTCCCGAAGCGACATCGCCGACGAATCAGGAGAACGAGTACCCTGCCAGACGCTCCAGCGCAAACAGAAACAGCTTGGCATTCCCCATGCCGCCGTACTCGAAGCCGAACTTGCCCTTGCTGCTGAACCAGCGGGCCTCCTTGGTGTGGATGGTGAAGCTGCCGTTGGCGAGGGAGAGGGTTTTGATGTCGTCTGGAGTGATGCGTGTGGTCTTGCCTCCGAAGGTGAACTCCAGAAACCCGTGGCCGATGCGCACGATATCTTTCTTCTTCACGCGGAAGTCCAGATAGCCCTGTGACTCGTAATCCTTCACCATGCGTTCGAAGGCGAACTCGTTCCAGGACACCTCCGCTGCGAGCGCAAACCAGTAGGGACTGGCCGCCTTGGGAGTCCCTGCCTCGGAGCGGTAGGTCCCCTTCAGTGCGAACATTTCCTGGCCATTGTCATCACGCCAGATAGTCCGGTACTGGGTCCCCGAATAGATCCCGTTGGTGTAGCTGCGGAGTTGCCAGGTGGTGACATCGGAGCAGTCTTCAAACAACAGCACCCTCGGCTTGGGGGTGTTGCTCCGGTTGCCCGAGAGCTTGAACTCGGCGATCCCCTGCTTTGCAACATAGGTGCAGAGGTGACTGAACCGAGTGAAGTAGATTGCCAGCGGCATGGTCACCAGGGCTGCAATCGTGCCAAAGACATATCCCAGATCTGCGTCCTGCGGATTGGTCAGGAAAGCCCGCATCCCAATCACCAACCCATAGAACATCAATCCAGTCAGCCCCACCACCAGCATCAGCCGCACCAGCGTCGAGAGCGGATGCTTTGACGTGACCAGCGTACTCTGAGCCGTCACGATCTCACCGATCTCGGGAGGCGGCTCCTGGAAGAAGTCCGCATCGACCGGGATCATCTCTCCGTTATGGAGACGGACCATGGGAGGCGGACTCCAAAGGCTGCCAGACTCATCTTCGAGGACATCATCGTCGTTGGACACCGCGCAGCCTCCCGGGGACACTGATGGATGATGCGATGGTAGCGGAAGAAGTCGGGAAAGCCCACCGATGGCAACCGGTGGGCTTTGGCACAAACCACGTTTGAATTACCAGTTGAACACCGCTGAATCCAACTCCTTCGGCACATGCGCCGACAACACCTCGCAGCTGTCCTTGGTGACCAGCACATCGTCCTCAATCCGCACGCCGCCCCAGCCGGGAATGTAGATCCCCGGCTCGACGGTCACGATCATCCCCGGCTTGAGGATGGTCTCGATGTTCGGGGCGAATCGCGGCTGCTCGTGGATGTTCAGGCCAATGCCGTGTCCCAGCCCGTGGCCGAAGTATTTGCCGAATCCCTTGTCCGCGATGTACCCCCGCGCGGCGATGTCGACATCGCCGCAATTGGCCCCCGGACGGATCAACGCGATGGCCCGCTTCTGAGCTTCGAGGACGGTGTTGTAGACCTTGGCAAACTTGGCCGAGGGCTTGCCGAAGAACAACGTCCGGGTCAAGTCCGACTTGTACCGCGATGGCGGCTGGGCTCCCCAGTCGACCAGCAGCATCTCCGAGTCCCCGACCTTACGATCGCCGGGGCGATAGTGCGGCAGTGCAGCCCGGTCGCCCGAGGCAATGATCGGTGCAAAAGCCACGCTCTCGGCCCCGATCTTCCGCATCGCGTGTTCCAGTTCGTAGGCCACATCTCTCTCGGTCTGGTCGGGCCGCAGCGTGGCCCGCAAGAAGTCCAAGCCCCGCCCGGCGATGTTGACAGCCAATCGAGTCTCGGCGATTTCCTCCGCGTCCTTGATCGACCGCAGATCGTTCTCGATCCGCATCGAGACCGGCACCAACTCGGTATTCGCCAACGCTGTGGCCAGCGCCTCGCGCGTCTCCAGCGTCACCACATGCCCCTCGATGCCAAGACGTTTCGTCTTCAGCGAGTTCACCAGATCGCCCGACACCTGCGTGAGCTTCTGATCGGTCCGGCGGATGAACATCTCCAGCCCTGGACACTCCTCGGCGATCTGCGTCTCGTACCGACTGTCACTAACCAGCAAGCACTTCCCCGCCGAGATCAATAGCCAACTGCTGTCGCCGGTGAACCCGGTGAGCCACGAGACGTTGGTCTCGTTGGTGACGAGGAAGGCGTCCACGCTGGTGTCCTTGAGGAGTTTCCAAAAGCGGTCACGGCGGGCGGAGAATCGAGAAGACATCGAGTGCTTTCCGGGAAGTTGAGTGAGGTGATGCGAGGAGAGATCGAACGGTAGCAGATGGCCAGCGTTTCGCGAATCGAGAGAGAGGCTGACTGCGAGGCCGTCGGGTGGGGCAAGCTGACTTGGGTCACAGCTCACAGTTCCGCCTTAGGTAGAGAGGTAGATCCAGTGGAAAAGGGACGCAGTTGTTCTGGCGTGGGCAAAGACTGTGGTACTTCGCCGGACAGGCCGTAAACCTCGATTCCGGAGAGAATTCCAGACTGTGCAAACAGTATTATGCCGCTCAGTACGTCGTCAGAGTTAAACAGGAAATCCGATAAGATGTTCATGCCGCCGGTTGGCTCAGGCTGTCCTTCAATCAAGAAGTCGATACTGGCACAGCCGCACCGGCATTTCCAAGAGGTGGCTCTCGCCAATTCGAGCTGTGGCAAGAAACTTGGGGCATGTTCGAGCCGTTCTCCAGCATCCATCGAACGAGCTCATGCTCATTGGCAGTCAATTCGCGATTGTTCGAGTGTTGGCTCATCCGGGTTTCAACCTACTTCACTCAGGGTGAGTGGGGCTGAAAGAACCGCCTTACCCCGGCCCTCCCCCCCAGCTGAGTCCTCACCGATAGCAACGCGGATTGTAGGGGAGACGGGGCAGAACAGACTGTAACGATTCCATGAGGAACGCCCGTCCAACGAAATGAACGAAGGTCATTCAACAAAGGTTCCAGAGATGAATGGCACTGTCGACCCCCGTGGGGCGGACATTCAGCGCACACCGGGCTGCGGGCTGTGGCTATCCGGGCCGGTTTGGGGGTTGAACTGTTGGGTTTGGTCGCCCTGGGGCAGAGCCACAGCCCCCCTCGGGCCACCGACGCTCATGCGGCACGTCTTGACACTGCTGTCTCACATCGCCGAATGCGAGGTGGCCGATCGCCTCGAACCCCGCCCAGTGCTGCGAGATCGACTCCTCTCTGGCAACGGTAAAGACTGACAGGGGTTAAAGCGACGACCGTGCCATTCAGACCTGACCCCTTTGTTCCGTCCCTGACCCCTTTGTTCCGTCCCCCTTTGTTCCTTCCGGATGTCGCTCAGTAGCTGTCCGGGAACATGATATCCTCGTTGTGTTGGTCTCGCGGCTTGTCAGTGAGTCGGGAGATCACATGGGGAGGTAAACGAGACTGGCTTTGTTGAAATGCCTGTTGATCCAATCGGATTTTGCAGCCATGAGGCAAGGTCTCCATCAATGCTCCGAGTTTCTTGAAGTATTCGTCCCATGAGTCACCGCGGAGAAACTGGACACCATCAATGGCGAGCCACTCCAGGTTCTGGGGAACGACGAGTTGCTGAAGACTCTCCAGTTCCATTTCGGCCCCACTCAAGCTGAGTACGCGCAAGGATGGAAACGCCCCGAATGCCGGAGCGGCGTCTTTGGTGAGTTTCCCACCGCCCAGTTGGAGAACCTTCAATCTCGGGAGCTTCGCTAAAGTGCGAAGCTTCGTCTCATTGACCAAGCTGCATCCGGTCAGAGTAAATTCTTCCAGTGACTCCAGTTCGCTCATCCATTCCAGACCACGAGTTGGTGTCGGAGAGCCGTTAAACGTGAGAATCCTGACCTTTTTAAGTCGACCGAGGCTCGGCAGTTCATCGCCGGACGGCAAATCGCAGGAGCAGAAGGAGAGATCCTCCAATTGCGACAAGTCACCGATGACATCGAACACCCCGGTTCGCAACCACAGCGCCCTCAATTCTAATTTCCGCAGGTTCTTGAAGCGGCGCAGAAACGCCATGTCCTGACCATTCCAAGCATATTCAGGACGGGGAGGAGGTTCGTGATCGGCATCGACCATGCAGGTTTCTGAGCATACCGAATGATAATTCGCCATTCCCAATCTGGTGACATTCGGCGGTACTGGAATCCGAGCGAGTTGCGAATTGGGAATGTAAGCCGACCTAATCACCATCTCGTTCAACGTATCGAGTTCCTCGACCGCACTGAGAGTGGGGGAAACGCCTGGTCTCCAGTCCTCGCACTGAATCACAAACTGGACCGGTCGGTCAAACAGCAGGTGACAGAGGGGCTCCCCAATGATCTTTCTAACTGGTCCGGGCATGATTGACTCGTATTTCACCCCACAATTTCCGGGCAGCCCTCGAATAATGTTCCACCGGGGTAGCCTTCGCATCGACACATATCCGATGAGAATAACCGTCAGCAGCAACACGGCAGTTACGGAAATCACCCAGTACCGGCGGCGGCTCGGAGTGCGATTTTCTGACATGCCGAAAGTCTCAGTTCCCATCGTCTGCCCTTTCAGAGCTTGAGTCCTCTGCTCCTCACCTGAATTGGGGCGAAGATAAAATGTGTCGGCACCCAAGGGCCTCCTCTCGCTGGAGAAGGTTTCATCATGCGCCCTTACCCTTCCCCCTCAGGCCGTCTCAATCTGCGCCACCTCTTCTAGCCCGAGATCCACAATCCCCTGCTCGCGGATCTTGTACTTCTGGATCTTCCCGGTCACGGTTGAGGGAAAGCTGTCGACGAACTTCCAGTAGTGCGGCACCTTGAAGTGCGCCAGGCGGGCGCGGCAGAAGGTCCGCAATTCGTCAGGAGTGGCGGTGTGACCTGCGCGAAGTTTCACCCAGGCCAGCAGCTCCTCGCCGAATTTGCGGTCTGGCA
>JAYTWO010000149.1:0-1574 GCA_043743415.1 Planctomycetota bacterium | reverse complement strand
GCGACCCTGGGCTGGGATGTGAAACCCCTTTGGGGTACAGAGGTCTCCAGACCACCGGAAATTTGCGCAGCGTGCGCAAATTTGTGACGTGAGTAGTACGTGAGTAGTACAGATTTCAGAGTCTGGACGGGTGCGGCGGGTGGCAGGTTCCGTCGTGTGGGCAGCTGGCATGAGTGGCATCGAGTGAACCAGGCTGTCAGAAATTCTCTCACGACACGCAGACTGGAATGGTTTGCAGTGCGGAGGAGAGCCTCGTTCGGGTGTCGTCCACAAGCTGCGGACGAAGGGATGGGAGACAGGATTCACAGGATGAATCGCAGGCCGTCTCACCGGGTGGGGATTCATCCGGTCAAACCTGATCAGCTTGTCAAATCGGCCATGTGGATACGCCTGGTTTTCTCCGTGCCTCCGTGTCTCCGTGGTGAATTTCTGCGGCTGCCTACTTTCCTGATGCACACACTGCCTCCTGCCCCCCTCTTTTTCGCGGTAACACTTCGGGTCGACCCCTGAGAACTGCTATACTGATTTGCCCGAGCAGAAGCCGTTTCCGCTCGGATTCCGTAGCGAGCAATGGCGATCATGATCGATTCACGCAACCTGTTTCACAAAGTCTGGGATCTGCACACCGTTGGAACGCTGGCCTCCGGGCAGCAGACCCAGCTGTTCATTGGCCTGCACCTGATTCACGAAGTGACCAGTCCGCAAGCGTTCGAGATGCTACGCGATCGCGGCGTGCAGGTGATGTACCCGGAGCGCACGATTGCGACCGTGGACCACATCGTGCCGACCGACAACCAGGCCCGCCCGTTCCAGGATCTGCTGGCCGAGCAGATGATGACCTCGATCGAGAAGAACTGCCGCGAGTTCGGCGTGCGGCTGCTCAACATCGATGACAACCGGCAGGGGGTCGTCCACATCGTCGGTCCGGAGCAGGGCCTGACCCAGCCGGGGATGACGATCGCCTGTGGGGACAGCCATACCTCGACGCATGGGGCTTTTGGCACCATCGCCTTCGGGATCGGCACCTCGCAGGTGGCGTATGTGTTGGCGACGCAGACGCTGGCGATGGACCGTCCACGGGTCCGCCGCGTCGAGGTCAACGGCACGCTGGCCGATGGGGTGTATGCCAAGGATGTCATTCTGCACATCATCCGCCATCTGGGCGTGAAGGGCGGGATCGGGTACGCCTACGAATTTGCGGGCGAGGTCTTCGACCGCATGACGATGGAAGAGCGGATGACCATCTGCAACATGAGCATCGAAGGCGGAGCCCGCTGCGGATACATCAACCCGGACCAGACCACCGTCGAGTACCTGCGCGGTCGGCCATTCGTTCCGCAGGGCGAGGAGTTCGAGAAGGCCGCCAAGTGGTGGCTCTCGCTGGCCTCCGGTCCGGGTGCGACGTTTGACGACATCGTGAAGTTCA
Source organism: Planctomycetota bacterium (assembly GCA_043743415.1). Taxonomy (GTDB): domain Bacteria; phylum Planctomycetota; class Planctomycetia; order Planctomycetales; family Planctomycetaceae; genus TH-plancto1. Next base: position 148 of record JAYTWO010000149.1, on the reverse strand, counting down.
ATGCAGCTGACATCAGCCCGACCGTGACCTGGGGCATCAACCCCGGCCAGTCGGTGGGCATCAGCGAGCCGATCCCGGCTGTGTCGAAATTCCCCGCTGAAGATCAAGTCGGCGTGCGCGAGGCGCTGGAGTTTATGGAACTCAAGGA
>JAYTWO010000148.1:0-29367 GCA_043743415.1 Planctomycetota bacterium | reverse complement strand
CTGGTCAGATCGGGACGGTGAAACACATCGAGTCGACGCTCGGCTACCCGATCTCCGGTCAGTTCGGGGCCGTCGTCGCAGGCGATCCCCGGCACTGGGTCAGGAAGCTGCCGGGTGGGCTGTTTCAGAACACAATCTCGCACCCGCTGTACCGCATCCTCGATCTACTGCCCGATGCCCATCCGCGCGTCGAGGCCCGCTGGGACCGCACGAAGTGCGACTTCCCAACCGAACTGTGGGTGCAACTGCGAGGAGCCGAGGTCACCGGCTCGCTGACCTTCACGAGTACGGTCTACGCCCAGCGCGTGACGCGCGTCTACGGCGACAAGGGGATGCTGGAGGTCGACTTTGACGCTCAGACAATTCGCCGTCACGCGGCTCCAAAGCTGCCGGGAGCGTTCGGAAAACTGGAGCTGCCATTCCGCCAATGGCGCGAGGGGGCCCGCAACCTGCGTCGCAATCTGTGGCGGTTCCTCAAGAGCGAGATCCACTACTTCAGCGGGATGCGAAAGCTGATGGAGGAGTTCTACCGCTCGATCCAGCAGCAGTCCGCGTTGCCGATCTCGCATGCGGAGATGCTGCGAGTCACGCGGATCATGGACGAGATCTTCGCCGACTGCCGGGGCCGGGAAGAGTCGGCGATGGAATCGACTCCCGAGTTGATGGAGGTGGGGCGATGAACGTTCAAAATGATTCACCACGGAGACACGGAGGCACGGAGAATTCCGGAGGGGTTGAACCACGGAAAACACGGAATACACGGAAAGGAAATGGAGAGGAAGTCGTTCGGCCTCTCCAAGGGTTCATCCAATGTCATCACACGATCGCGGAGGACAGCGTGGAGAGTCAAAAGACCTTCCTTCGCGTTCCCTCTGCTTCCGTGAATTCCGTGTGTTCCGTGGTTCAACTCTTCGCTTGTCCGCCACTCTCCTCCCGTCCTCCGTGTCTCCGTGCCTCCGTGGTGAACTCTCCTCTGACCTCCTGGAACAGAAAGGCCGTGCGATGAATGTTTTCCTCACTGGCGGAACTGGTTTCCTCGGCCGTCGCGTCGTGCGCATGCTCCGCGAGGACGGGGTGCAGGTTCGCTGCCTCGTCCGGCCCAGTAGCGATGTGCGCTCGCTCAAGGAGTTCGTTGGCTCCAATCTGTGGAGTGGGGTCGAGATCGTGCCGGGTGAACTCTCCGATGTGGAGAGTTGCCGTCGTCTGATCGGTGAGTCCGACAGCGTCTGCCATGTCGCCGCCTCTCTCGCGGGCGGGGCAGCAGTCATGTTCTTGAACACCGTCATTCCCACGCGGTCGCTGCTCACCGCAGCCGCCCAGGCCGGAGTTCGGCGGTTTGTGCAAATCAGTTCGCTCGGCGTCTACGGAGCCGCTGGACTCTCCACCGGAGGCCAGCTCGACGAGACGACGCCGCTCGACCCGCACCCGGAACTGCGCGATCCGTACTCATATAGCAAGATTGTGCAGGAGCAGATTGCGTGGGAGTGCCGCGAGCAGACCGCTCTGCCGCTGGCGATCATCCGCCCCGGTGTGATCTTCGGACCGGGTCGCGGCGTCCTCAGCGGTCGCGTGGGCCTCAAGCTCGGGCCGCTGCTCATCCAGATGGGCGGCAGCCAGACGCTCCCGTATACCTATGTCGACAACTGTGCCTCGGCGGTGCGGCAAGCGGTCCTCGCCGAGGGGATCGACGGCGAGGCGTTCAACGTCCTCGACGATGGCCTCCCCACCGGCTCGCAACTGCTTCGCAAGTTGCGTCGAGCCGGCCAGGGCATCCGCTCGCTGTGGGTGCCGCGCCCCCTGATCGGCCCGCTGTCGAGCGTCTACGAATGGTACAGCCGCTGGTCGCAGGGCCAGCTCCCCGGCGTCATCACGCGCTATCGCAGCGACTCCATGTGGAAGAAGCTGAGGTACACGAACGAGAAGGCCAAGACGAAGCTGGGCTGGCGTCCGCTGGTGTCGTTCGATGAGGCATTCCAGCGTTCGATCGCGGGAGGTCCGGCATGAAGATTCTGTTCCTCAGCGAAACGTTCCCGGATGCGTCGCACCCCGCGTGTGGCACGTACAACCTCACGCTGTGCCGAGAGTTGGCGAGAGAGCATGAGGTCCGCGTGATCTCGCCTCGGTCGTGGGTGGATGTCGTTCGAGGCCGCAAGTTCGAGGCCGGGAACAGCGTGTGCGAGTCGGGTCTGGAGGTGCTGTACCCGACCCGCTGGTATACGCCGGGATTCGCCCAGTCAAAGTATGGCGGGCAGATGTGGTGGTCGATCGGGTCGGCTCTACGCACGCTCACCCACGATTGGAAACCCGATGCAGTGTTGAGTTATTGGGCGCATCCGGATGGCGAGTGCGGGTTGCGGGCCGGACGGATGTTCAATGCCCCGAGTGCGGTGATCGTGGGTGGGTCGGATGTGTTGCTGCTGCCGAAGGATCCCATGCGAGGCGAATGCGTTCGTCGAGTGCTGAGCGACTCCGACACGGTGATTACCGTGAGCGATGGGCTGCGGGAGGCGTGCCTGGAACTGGGAGTCCCCTCCGCGCGAGTGCGGACGATTCGCCAGGGAATCGACCCGCAGGTGTTCCATCGCGGCAATCAAGCCGAGGCCCGCGCTCGCCTCGGACTGTCGGTGCCAGTGGGTGAAACGCTGGCGGTGTGGGTCGGGCGGATGGTCGGTCTCAAGCGGGTCGATGTCCTGATTCTCGCTTGCCGGATGCTCAAGGAGCGTGGCCAGCGGGTGCGGGTCTGTCTGCTTGGCGACGGTCCGTGTCGCGCCGCCTGGGAACAACTCGCTGCCTCAGCAGGCATCACCGATCAGATTCAGTTCGTCGGTCCGGTCGGGCATGATCGACTGGCCGATTGGTACCGAGCCGCAGATCTGACAGTGCTGTGCAGCGAGTCGGAAGGGTTGCCGAATGTGCTGCGAGAATCGGTCGCCTGTGGGACACCGTTTGTCTCGACCGACATCGGCAGCATCCGCGAGATCGCCGAGCCACAGTTCGCGGAACTGGTCCCGGTCGCTGATGTGGAGGCTCTGGCGAGCGGGATCGAGACCGTCATCAGCGGGCACCACTCGCAATCCGCCAAGCAATTTGTCGCACGGTCGTGGAGCGAGACCGCGCGTGACACCATCTCGTTGTTCGAAGAGTTGATCGCTGCCAAGAAAGCCCAGGGGTTGCAACCACTGGGCTTTGAGACGAGTTCATTGTCCACGTGAGTCCACTGATGTCATCGAAGCGAAAACGAGTCCTGTTCGTCGCCTACCTCTTCCCGCCGGTCGGGGGAGTAGGGGTGCATCGCGCCACGAAGTTCGTCAAGTACCTGCCGGAGTTCGGCTGGGACTGCTCGGTGCTGACTGCGTCGAACCCATCCGCTCCGCTGTTCGATGAGAGCCTGCTGAAGAACATTCCGGCAGAGACGATCATTCGCAAGGCCAAGACCTATGAGCCGGGCTATGCGATGAAGAGCATGGTCTCGGCCAGCCACGGGACCGCCCAGAAATCGGGACTCCAGAGTGCGATCCTGGGGGGCATGAAGTCGGTGGCGCGCAGAGTGAGCAACTTTGTGCTGCAACCCGATGCGCAGATTCTGTGGCGACCGCAGGCGATGCGCGAGGGCCTGAAGCTGCTCCGCGAGATCCCGCACGATGCGATCATCGCCACCGGGCCGCCATTCTCGTCGTTCCTCGTCGGAGCCGCGCTCGCGAGAAAGACCGGCGTCCCGCTGATGCTCGACTACCGCGATGAGTGGAGCATCAGCAACGCCTACTGGGAGAACAAGCAGCAGGGCCGCCTCGCCAACTGGATTCAAACCCGCATGCAACGGAAGGCTGTCCTCGCCGCGCAGTCGCTCCTCGCCACGACCCCCTCGAGCGCCGCTGCCGTCGCCGACTTCGCTCGCCAGGCGGGTAGCACGGCCCCCACGACGCACATCTACAACGGCTTCGACCCGGACGATTTCGCCTCCCATGCTGCCGCTCCGATCATCAAGAAGGACTACGGACGCGGCACCGGTCTGTACCGCATGTCGTTCATCGGGACGCTGTGGAACCTGAACTCAATCGCTCCGCTGGTCGAGGCGATCTGTCAACTGGCCGCCGCGCATCCCCAACTTGCGAGCCACCTCGAACTGGTCTGTGCGGGTCGGAAGACAGCCGATCAAGAGGCTCACCTCGATCGCCTAAACGGACTGCCCTGCCATGTGGTGCGGCTCCCGTTTGTCGAGCACTCCGAGGCCGTTCAACTGATGCGGGCCAGTGATGCCCTGTTGATGCTCAACACTGATCTGCCGGAGACCAAGCGGATCATCAACGCCAAGACGTTCGAGTACATGGCCGCTCGCCGACCGGTGTTCGTCGTCGCTCCCGAAGGCGACGTGTGGGACATCCTCCGCGACCTGCCGGGGACGGTGCTGTGCGCCCCGTCAGATGTGGGGGCGATCGCCGAACGGCTGGGGTTGGCGATCGAGCGGCACCGCTGCGGCGTGCATCACAACGACGACTACTGGGACATCAGTCGGTTCGAGCGGCGACACCTCGCGAGCGAGTTGGCGAACCTGCTCGACGCGCTGATCGGCCCGGCCTTGTCGACCACGTCTCATCCAAAAGCACAGGAGGCTAAGTGATGCAAACTTTCTCGTGCCTGATGTATCACAACGTCTGTACGAACGGATCGCTGGCGGACCCCATCGGCGAGTGGGCCGCGTTGAGTCCCTCGATCAAGTCCTACTTCGTGGAGGAGACGGCGTTCGCCTCGCAAATCGGTCTGGTGCGCTGGCATGCCACTCCGGTGACTCTGGAGCAGGTGCGAAACTTCTTTGTCCACTCCGTCTCGTCGCATCTCCTCTCCACCTCGCCCGATCCTCGCCCCTCCACGTTGATTACCTTTGATGATGGCTGGCGCGGGACACTCGATTTGGCCGTTCCAGTGTTGCAACGGCATGGCGCTGAAGCCACCGTATTCATCACCACCAGCCTGCTCGACTCGCCCGGATTTCTGCGGGCTGCGGAACTCCACAGCTTGCCCCCCGAACTGCAAGTCGGGTCACACTGCAAGACGCACGGGTTTCTCAATGAGATGCCCAACGCCGAGATCCGGGAGGAACTGCGCGTGTCGAAAGAGGAACTGGAACAACTGACCGGTCGACCGATCGACACCGTGTCGATCCCGAATGGAGCGGTCGACAATCGGGTGCGGAGGATCGCTCAGGAACTCGGGTATGCGTTGGTCTTTACGTCTGAGGTCCACATCAACAGCCGTTGGTCCGGTCCGGTTCACATCGGTCGATCGGCGATCCGCTGGAACACTCGTCCGGAGGAGGTCCGCCAGCTCGCGGAGGGGAACTTCGGGTTAGATCCATTCCGCCGGATGGTACTCTCGCTGCCGAAGCAAATCCTGGGACCGGTGCGCTATCGCAGTCTTCGCGCGTGGTGGATGGGGGAGCAAACGACCCAGCTGGAGATGAAAGATCTCTGCCCGGCGGGCATCCCATTTCGCACCGATTCGCTGTGCCCGGCAGTCTCGGAACAGATGTTGGCTGCGGAAGCGACGCTGCCCCACTAGAATGGGGGGACGACGCGGGCAGTGACTGTTCGGCGGTCGGCCAGACTTCGTGTACCAAGAGACTTCCGAAGTCTCCGAAGACTTCGGAAGTCTGGCGGGCCAGATTCCGCTGGCCGCTCACCGTGACTGCCCTGCCCTGCCTGTTGGACCGCTGTTCCGTGATCACATTGGCCGAGATGTCGCTGGATGACCTGTACTCCGAGTTCGATCAGATGGAGGACTGGGAGGAGCGCTGCGACTTTTTAATCGATCTCGGATTCCAGCTGCCGGAGTTGACCCCGGAAGAGAAGACCGAGGCCAACCGGGTGCATGGGTGTCAGAGTCACGTGTGGCTGGCCGCGCGAGTCGCACCGGGCTTGGACGGGTTTCCGCACGTCTGGTTTCACGCCAACAGCGATGCCATGATCGTGGCCGGTCTGATCGCGGTGCTGTCGCTGATGTACAATGGGAAGACAGCCCGCGAGATCCTGGACACCGATCCCCGCGCGGCATTCAAGCGGCTCGATTTGGATAAGCATCTGAGTTCGGCGCGACGGAATGGACTGTTGGGGATGGTGCAGCGCGTGAGGCAGATTTCCGCTGAAGCGTTGGTGGCCGCCGATTAACGTCCACGGAATGCCCAGGGGTTGCAACCCCTGGGCTTTGGATCACACACAATGTCATATTCCATCGACCACATCCGCTCCCAATTCCCGATCCTCGCTCGCCCTCTGGCGAAGGGGGTGCGGCTGGCATATCTCGACACGGGGGCCAGTGCCCAGAAGCCGCAGTGCGTGATCGACAAAGAGAGCGAGATCTACGAGACCTGCTATGCGAACGCCTATCGCGGGGTGTACCGGTTTGGAGAGCTGATTGATGAGCAGTTGGAGGCGGCCCGCGCCCGTGTGGCGAACTTCATTGGTGCCGAATCGCCGGATGAGGTGATCTTCACGAGCGGGACGACGATGTCGCTCAACCTCGTGGCCCAGACGTGGGGCCGCGCGTTCGTGAATGCGGGGGATGAGATCCTGCTCAACGAGATGGAGCATCACTCCAATCTGGTCCCGTGGCAGAGGATCGCGCAGGAACGCGGGGCGGTTCTGAAGTTCATCCCGCTCACTGCGGACGGGCAACTCGACCTCACTCAGCTCGATGAAGTGCTCACTCCGCGCTGCAAACTCGTGGCGGTGACGGGCATGTCGAACATGCTGGGCACGATCAATCCGGTGGCGGAGTTGGCGGCGAGAGCACATGCCGTCGGGGCCGTGATCGTCGTCGACGGGGCACAGAGCGTGCCGCATCTGCCGGTGCATGTGCGCGAGTCCGGGATCGACTTCCTGGCCTTCTCGGGTCACAAGATCTACGGGCCCAGCGGAGTCGGAATCCTCTATGGACGGAGAGAGTTGCTCGATGCCATGCCACCGTTTCTGGGGGGCGGGCACATGATCGAGCGCGTCTACACGACGCATGCGACGTGGTCCGATCCCCCCGCCAAGTTCGAAGCAGGCACCCCGCCGATTGCCCAGGCCATCGCCCTCGGCACCGCCATCGAGTGGGTCGAGCAGATCGGCCTCCGCGAGGCTCACGAGTACGAACAGGGGCTGACCCAACGAGCCTGGGACGCCTTGATGTCCATCCCCGGCATGCACATCTACGGCCCCCCGCCCACCCAGCGCGGCGGCATCCTCAGCTTCACCATCGACAAGGCCCATCCCGAAGACCTCGCCCAGCTCCTCGACCGCAAGGGGGTCTTCGTTCGCCACGGCCACCATTGCACGATGCCGCTCCACGACAAGCTCGGCGTCAGCGCCACCGTCCGCGCCAGCTTCGGGGTCTACACCAATGACGAGGACATCGAGCAACTGATCCACGCGATTCAGTTCGCGAGGGAGAAGCTGCGATTGGTGTCGCAGAAGTCGTGAGACTTCTGCCTGCTGTGGCAGATCGCATGCGCGGCAGAATTCTGACGAATTTTGCGACGCTTCCCCGACGAGACACTTCAATTTCACAGAACGGAATACGGACTGATGCGACGGATTACTCCAGATTGGTGCGTGGATATCGACTCGACCTACGAGAAATGGGTCGAGGACGGGAGCTTGGTCTTTGCCAAAGCGGGACGGACGATTTGGATCGACTGCTGGGGCGATGGCGATGAACCATCGCGCGAGGAGATCATGGCCCTGGTCAAGACCGAGGCCTCGCCCGATCGCGACGATCTGTTCGAAACCGATGAGGACGATCTCTATCGGTATGCCTACCGCCTCGTGGAGTTCGAAGACGGGGGCCGCCGGTTCGCGGTGTATGCCTTTGTCGTCGTCGAGGGGAGCTACCTGCAAGTCTCCATCTACTTCGACGACCCCAAGGACAAGCCCTGGAGCGAAGCCTTCGCCCGCAGCTTGAGCTACTCGCCGATTGAGCCGGAGGAGTTCACGGACGAGGGGGAGTGAATGTAGCACGACGCTCCGCGTCGTGAGTCACGACGCGGAGCGTCGTGCTACATTCACTGCGACGGCAGTTCATACACCCAAATATTGGTCGAACCAAACACTGGCTTCCGCTCCAACGGGCCAAACCGACCGCAGACGAGGTGCGTGATCCCGGTCTCCTTTCGCAGTTGAGACAGTTCCGCCGCCGACACGCGGCCATCGGCGAAGACCCTCAGCTTCCACTGATAGATCACCAAGCTGCGGCGGTTCCACTCGACGATCGAGGCGGCGTCCTGCGGGCAGTCTTTGAAGGAGAAGTATTCGGGTCGCTCGGCGTACCAGCGGAGTGACCAGTTGTCGTTGGTGGCGTAGAGGACGGCATCGGTTGGCGTGTTCTTTTGAATCCACCGGCAGGCGGCGAGCCAGTCGGCCTGGACGGCGGCGGGCTGTTGGGCGAGCGTCTTGTCGAGGGTTGGAACGCGGAAGGCGATGAGCAGGGCCACGACCATCAGTGCCGAAATGGCCGCAGGGCGACGCCAGGCGGTGAGCCGCACCTCGACGAGTTGCCAAAGGGCGGCTGCGACGGTGAACGACACGGTCAGTGGGACCAGCATATCGGCCAGCCGAAACGGGTAGAGCTTGAGGGCCTTGACCCGCAGTTCCCACAGCGGCAGCTCCTTGAGTGGACGCGGTCCCCACGCAGCGAGGACACCTCCGGCAGCGATCAGCAAGGCGGCGAGCATCCAGTATTCGAGTCGGGCTTGGGCCTCCTGGCGTTGAACCAGTCGGGTGCGGATCAACGCCCACACGAGCAGTAGTAAGCCGTAGTCGCGCCAGGCCCGTACCGGAAACGTCAGCGGGTCGAGGTGGTGCGAGAGTCGCACGGAGACTTGCAGGAAGTCGGCCTCGCTGGCGATTTGCGGACTGGGGGCCTTGAGGGATTGGACGGCTGGGATGAGGCCGGGGAGGGAGGTCACGGCAAAGAGCGCGATGGCAGCGGCGAGGACTGGCAGCGACGGGAGTGTCGCCTTTCGCTCCGCGAAAGGGCGTTCTTTCGCGGAGCGAAAGACGACACTCAGGCCCCCACCCAGCGCGGCAATCACCGCTCCCCAGCAGCCGACCACGGGGTGCATACCCACTGCCAATCCGCCCGCGATGGCACACTTCCACCACGCGCGATCGAGGCCCCAGGCTGCGGCCAGCATCAGAAAGCCATAGGCCCAAACTTTTGATTCCGCCCCCCCGACCAGCCACTCCCCGGACCAGGTGCCGGTGGCTTGGAGCAGCAGAAAGAGGACCGCGGCGGTCAGCGCTCGGCGGGTGTCTCCCAGGCAGCGGACTCCCAGTGCCAGCCAGCCAATCGCCAGCAGGATCGACTGGCCACCGCGAATGAGGAGGGCGACTTGAGCCAGCGACAGGCGGGTCGTGAACCAGCCGAACGCCTGGTAGAACACCGCGTGCGGGTTGGCCGATTCGAGGAACAGATCGCCTCGGCACCACTCGGGTTGCCAGTAGTGGCGGGCCTTACATAGGTAGTGCGACTCGTTCACGCCGGGGATCGGGGAGCGGGCCAGGGAGAAGCTGAGGAAGATCGCCGCGAGGACCGCGATGGCGACGATGCGCGAGCCGCTCTGCGGGACGGTTTCCGTGTTTTCCGGTGGGATGGACTCAAGCGACATGACGGGGACCTTCGCGGAAGTCTTTGTCTCGAAAAAAAAGGATCGCCGGGCAGGCCCGATTAATCACTCTCCACTGAGGCGAGCAGACAAAGAGACGTTCTCTGTAGGACGGCCTTTCCAGGCCGTCTGCTGGGTGAGCGACCGCACGGGACGGCCTAGAAAGGCCATCCTACGCTTTAGGCATTCAACGCCGGTCCCCCCTCACCACCCCTGCGACATGTTGGTCTCGATGGCCTTCTGCGCCTCGTGCAGGTCGACACCCGTCTTCTGGCAGTAGAGGCGGATGGCATGCAGCTTGTCGCCCTTGGAGAGAGACAGGCACTCGCGGGCGACGTCACAGGGCGGCGTGTCGCTGGTCTCCAGGCCGAGCAGTCGCTTGGAGGTCACCCACAGATCATGAGGGCGTTTACTGATCCGCACGACCTCGTCTTCGGGGTAGTGCTCAGTGGCCAGACCCCGCGCGGCTTCGAGCGACTCGGCCCAGCCGATCATGATGTGCCCGTTGGTTTCGATCTCGTAGAGCGGCATGGGGCGAGTCCTTTCGGGAAAGTGGGATAGGCTTCCAGCCTGTCGTTCCCGCGATTCACTGAAGATGACAGGCTGGAAGCCTATCCCACGAACTACTTGCTGGCAGTCGGCTCGGCACGTTTGACCAGTTTACGAATCAACCCATCCAGACCGAACCACGATCCGGTCGGGAGAGCTGCGATGGCGATGAGAGCCAGGGCCTCGATGAGGTTCTTGTTGACCACGAATGAGTGCTCCGGTCCCGGTGGCTGGGGAACTCCCGGCCACGGCGGCACGACCAGATAGAAGCTCATCAGCATGATGGCCCCGCCGATGGCTGCCGGGCGTGTCCCGAGTCCGAGCAGCAGCAGCGTGCCGAGGATCAACAGTCCCCACATCGCCTGACGGCTGGCTCGAAGAACCGGTGTGCTTTCCGGCGGCAGCGCTCCGAGTGCATACTGGTTCGGCTTCAGCAGCTTCCGCGCAGCCTCTTGTAACTGAGCGTCAAGGGCCTTGACGGGGCCGACGACTACGGCGCGTTGGGCGGCGAGTTTCTTTCCGATGCGGTCGGCGTGTTCGAGCTGATAATCGACCTGGGCCTTGGCGAGGGCCGTCTCGTATTCTTGGATCAGATCCTTGTAGACCTGGATCTCGCCGTAACGGACGTTGTGGTCGGTGGGGGAGTCGGCGGTGGCTGTGCCCATCACGAGTTCCGGCTTGGGGTCGCTCTTCCACTCGACGCCAACGCGGTCTGGATCGGCTTTGAGGAGAGCGGTCAACCGCTGGGAGTAACTCAGCACGTTGACCGATTTATCGAGGGCCAGAGTCGCCTTGTAGAAGGCGAGGTCCTGGGGGTCGGCGAGGACGATGGTGCCCCCTTCGTACACGGGGCGACCGTCTTCCCCCTTGCGGGCAAATTGCGTCTCGTTGATCGGCAGGACGCCAGTGGCCTCCTTCAGCTGGACGAGACGCTGAGCCTGCTTGGCGTTGCCCTCGACCTTCTTCTCCAGTTCGACGAGTTCCTTGTAGAAGGCGACATCGTCCGCGGGAGCCTCAACGATATTGCCGCCTTCACGCAGCGGATTCCCCTGCTGATCACGTTTGGCGAAGACGTTGTCTCCCAGATCGAGGACATCCACCATCTCTTTGAGGGAGGCGACTTCGACCGGAAGCAGCGGCCCATACGCCACCAATTGCTTCTTGGCCGCGTCATAACTGACAACCAGCTTCTTCGCCGCATCCTTGGGGAACTTTTCGGGGTTCACCGAAGCGGGCAGTGCGGCCAGCGAAACGACCACAGTTCCCGACGGGTCGATCAGCTTGGCCAGCTCCTTCTGCTGATCGGCATCGAGTTGGTAGTGCGAGGTGAACCGCGTCCGCCAGTTCGCCCAGCGCTGGGTCATCTGCTCATGATCGAGCCAGCCCAAGTCGTCGGGATCGCCCGTCATGGCCCGGAAGCGATCGCGAAACGGCCCTTGAGCCGCCTTCAGGTAGCCCTCTGCGGACCACGGCGCGGGGCTGTTGAGGGTGTCGTACTTCCAGAGTCCCTCATAGAGGAACTGCCAGCCAATCGAGAGGCGGAGGACCACGATCAGGACCACCGCCACCACGGAAACTTGCTTGAGGTCGTTCACGCCCCGTGTCCCCACAAATCCAGTGCTGGCCCAGACCTCCCCGACCATCCGGGAATACCTCGCCAGCGAACCCTTGATCTTAGTGAGGCGGGGGACTGATTGCATCCGTTGCGGAGAGACTTCCGAAGTCTCCGAAGACTTCGGAAGTCTGACTGGCGGGCGTTGATGTAAGTATCACAAAACGATATCATTCCGTGCATGATGAGTTCGAAGCATCAAGACACCCTGCAAGCGATCTTCGAAGACCCGGTTCGGTCGCACATTGCCTGGCGGGACATCGAACATTTGCTTACTGCAGTGGGGGCGGAGATTGAGGAAGGGGCCGGGTCGCGGGTGCGACTGGCATTGAATGGCGTGCGTGCGGTGTTTCACCGGCCTCATCCGCAGAAGGAAACCGACAAGGGGGCCGTGAAGTCGATGCGGCGGTTCCTCAGCGAAGCGGGAGTGACACCATGATGGAATACAAGGGCTACTTGGGCAAAGTCGAGTTTGATGACGACGCGGAATTGCTCCACGGAGAAGTCATCAATACCCGCGATGTGATTACCTTCCAAGGAACCAGCGTGGCGGAATTGCAGGCTGCCTTCCGGGACTCAGTGGATGACTACTTGGCATACTGTCTCAAGAGAGGCGAGGCCCCGGACAAACCGTTTTCCGGCCAGTTCGTGACCCGCATTTCGCCCGATCTGCACCGCTTGGTCAACTCAGCTGCTGCGCTGTCTGGCAAGAGCCTGAATGCCTGGGTGACTGAGCAGCTCCAGGGAGCAGTGGCATTGAAACAGGGTGAGCGCTCCGCTTTGAAGACTTCGCGTCGCGGCTAAACATCGGAGTATTGCGACTGGGCGGAGACTTCCGAAGTCTGAACGCCCCGACTTCGGCACAAATTGCATCGATAGCGGCTCCCCCGGAAACTCGTCTATCCTCGAAACGGCACTTCGTGGCAGAATCCTTCAAGTTCGTCTCCCGGCGCGCCGAGTGGCCGCAGAGGGGGACGAGACACCCGTGTGCGAATGGATTCGCCAGTCATGTCATTCCCCTACCCAACACGGCATTCTCTGACCCCAGCGATCTGGGCGATGGCCATTGCAGCGATGCTGGTGGGAAGTGGCTGCGCGAACCGGGCAGCTCTGGTGCGGTCTCAGAGCCCCCAACGCGGCGATATCCATCTGGTCGCGAACTCGACTCGAGATGCTCAATCGGCAGAAGACTCTGATTCCAGCACCGGTTACATGGGGCCGATGGAACGTGCCCTCAAGCGGACGACCTGGGAACGCAAGAAGGCTGATGCGGTCGCCAGCGGAGAGGCATTCTCGATTGAGGGACTGCACGAATATCAAGCAGCTGAGACGCTGTACCTGGACGGTCGACTCCCCGAGGCCGAGAAAGCCTTCAAAAAGCTGGCCAAGGCCCGCCGCAACAGCCACGAATCGTTCCACATGAAGCTCGAACGCTGGTGGGGCGTGAAGTCGGCTGGCTCGCTCGATACCTACGAAAACTTTGGCGACCCGATCGAAGAGGATGCCCTGTTCATGAAGGCCGAGTGCCAGTTCGATCAGAAGAAATACGCCACCGCTCAAGACAGCTATGACGCCCTGCTCACGCGGTATCCCTCGACCCGGCATCTCGATTCGGTGTCGCGGCGGTACTTCCAGATTGCCCGCTACTGGTTGGGTTTCCCGGAGCAGGTACAGGCGACTGGAGATGTCGTGCAGGTCTCGGACACCGATTCGACTGAGGAGTCGCAAGACTTCGAGAATGTCGATTCATTCTATATCCCGATCGTGCCAAACTTCCTCGACAAGACCCGCCCCGCGTTCGATACGCGAGGACGGGCCTTGCAGGCGTTGCGGTCGGTGTGGCTGCACGATGCGACCGGCCCGCTGGCGGACGATGCCCTCATGGTGTCGGCCAGTTTTCATCTGCGGACGAAGGACTTCGAGGAGTCGGCCCGGCTGTACAAGTTGCTGCGAGAGCAATACCCGGAGAGCCCACACTTCCGGGATGCGTTCCTGCTGGGATCGCACGTCACCTTGGCCAGCTACCAGGGTGCGAACTACGATGGCCAGAATCTAAACGAGGCGATCGAACTCAAGGAATCGGCCCTCCGCATTTTCCCCGATTTGACCGAAGATGAACGCAACCGTTTGGGCGGTGAGTTGAACAAGATGTACGACGCCGAAGTGGCCCGCATCTGGGACCGCGTCGAATACTTCCAAGCGAAACAGGCTCCCGAATCGGTGGCCGTGTACTGCAAGATCCTGATCAATCGCTTCCCGGACACCGTCTACGGACAACGTGCCCGCCAGATTCTGGAGCAGCAGGCCCAAGCCCGCGCTTACCGCACGAGAATGCCTCAGATGGCGGTTCGGAGGCCCGACTCGTTCTTTAAAGAGAGGGCCGGCGTGGATGCGGATACCGCAGCCGCACCAGAAGTCGAAGAGAAGAAAGTCCCGCTGAAGTTCCCCAAGCTGTGGTGGCCCGCGAAGCCCGTCCCGAACGAGGAAGCTCCTCAGGATGAGGAGGCTGAAGCGACCGAGGAGATGCCGCTGGAAGAAGCCAGCGAGGAAGACAGCCGCTCCGCTGGACGAGCCACATTGGAGTAGCCCCACTGCCGTGACGCCTCACGCCCATTCTCTGGAACCCTGTTCACGCCGGTCGGCCTTGTGCCAACTCGGTGCGGGTTTGTTGGCACTGACCGGATTGGCGAGTGGGTCAGGTTGCGGCTACACGGTCGGGGCTCCCTATGCCACCGACATCCGCACTGTCCATGTGCCGACGTTCCAGTGCTCCGACTACCGCCGCGGCTACGAACTCCAACTGACCGAAGCGGTCCAGAAGCAGATCCAACAGCGAACCCCCTATCGCCTGGCCAAAGAACCGGGAGCCGATACCCGGCTCACCGGTCGCATTGTGAGCATCGACAAGCGGGTGCCGAATCAAAATAAGTTCGACGACCCCCGCGAGTTGGAACTCTCCATCGGCATCGAAGTGAAGTGGGAAGACCTCCGCACGGGGCAGGTCATCAATCAACAGACTGTCCCCCTGGCTGGCAACGCCGCCCAACTCCTCGGCAACACCACCTTCGCCCCCGAGGCCGGCCAATCGATGGCCACTGCCACACACGAGACTGTGAACATTCTGGCCCGGCAGATTGTGGATCTGATGGAAGTGCCTTGGTAATCTCCCGTTGAGTTGCGACACGAAGACATGGCGCTGGGGAGCGTCTGGGCGGTGCCAAGAAGCCCTACTGCGGCACGTGAATCGTGGCCTTGATGTGCTTGAGATTCGCCACGATCGTGAATGACATCAGCACCAGCAACGTCCAGGCACTCCACTTGCTGACATGCACCGTGGCCCATGCTCCGATCTGATGCGGGTAGGCCCACAGGCCGAAGAATGTCGCGAAGTTCTCGGCCAGCCAGATGAAGAACCCGATCAGGATTAAGCTCACGACCAGCGGCATGCGTAACTCCATTTTGTACGAACGAAACGTCACCATCGAGCGGGCATAGAGGCCCAACGCGCACGCCGCCAGATACCAGCGATAGTCCCCTATGAAGTGGTGCGTAAAGAAATTGGCGTACATCGCGAGAGCGACCGTCGTCGCCATCCAGTAAGGCGGATGGTGGGTGATCTTGAGATCGAATAGCCGCCATGCCTGGATGATGTAGCTGCCGACAGCGGCGTACATGAAGCCGGAGAAGAGCGGGACGCCAAAGAACTTGGTGTAGGCGAAATCGGGATAGGACCACGAGCCGATGGCCTGGGAGGTCTTGAACAGTTCCAACCCGATCCCCAGCAAGTGGAACAGAGAGATCGCCTTGAGTTCGTCTTTGGTCTCCCAGCCCGACCAGACCATTGCCGCCTGAATCGCCAGAGCGATCAACAGCAACAGATCGTAGCGCGGGACACCGAGAAACCCAGCTCGCGGCAGCAGCAGCACCGCTAGAAAGAACGACCCGGCAAAGACACAGGCGAGGGCTTCCTTGAGGGTGAAGTAGATGAACTCCCAGAGCCAATCCGAGGGAGTGGTGGCCACTGGCTGGCGGGTAGGACTGCGAGGGACAATGGTGTCCAACATGGCATGCGTGCCAATCTGTGAGAACTAGATTCGGGGGGAAGGTGAGTTCTCGGAAGGCCGACGGACCACAAAAACTCGACGAATCCTGAAGTTCATGATCTAAAACAGACCAGCCACAGGCAGCGGTGATCATCTGGCTGGTTAGTCATCTGCAATTGGGATTCTCATATTCTGCAACTGCCGTTCGACGACAAATGTGCTCACCACGTACTCGCTGGCCAACGCAATAATGAGGGATTGATCTGCGACGGAGTGAGAGATTCTGTTCTTGATCGCTTGCTGGGGAATCAACAGTTCAGCGGCAAAGGCTCGTGAAGCCTGTTGATCCCAAGAAAAGGCATCTGTGACCAGCCTCTGACTGGAGCGTGTGCTGGCGATGGCATGATACAGGCTTCTGGCGACGAGGAATCGCCGCCCCTGTTCGAGGGGAGCATGTGGCCCTGCTGAGAGGATCTCACCCTTCGATGTCTGCCCAATCAATGACTTAATCCCGGTTCCAGGCAAATGGTTTCGGTCGACGACACGGAAAGTCTTGTTCAGCACTGGACGACTGAGGCTCTCCACAGAATCCACCGGTGCTTCGATCGACAGCCCCGCCACTGTTCGAATCGCCCTGGCGAGTTCATAGCCGAACGTGGGGGGACTCGTCCCCCGGACTGGAATCGCGACATTCGGCACAGAGTGATGCGGCCCCATACCTAGCTCCGCACTCGTGTGGGTGATCCATTCCCATTGCTGGCTTAAATTCTGAGGGTGCGACACGTCGATGAGATCGGTCATCAGGGGATCGTCGACCGTCTGGAATTCTGTCTCCAGAAACGTGGCCAGATCGTCGGTCATCTCACTGCGGTTGTACGGATCGACGCCGAATCTCCCAGCGAGACGACAAAAGCAGACTTCGTCCTGGTCTGCGGATCGAATGGCCTGCCACAGCGAACGCAGATCGCGAACGCGATCATCATCGAGATCACGGACTCGCTCGAGCGTGTCGTCGACGAACTGTGATAGCGCCCTGCGAGACTGGTCAGCCTCCAGAATCTCATCGCCCCCGCCCCCGCAGAACTCAGCAGGCATGTGAGGCCGCGACCCCTCAGGATCAGACTCCCACTGGACACGCTGGCATCTCCCGTCATGGAACACACTCAACTTTGGCAGGAGCAGCGCAGCATCCGCAGACCGCCAGCAATGCCGCTGTGCCCAATTCCACGGGTCAGAGGGGCGCTGCCCCTCGTTCCACAAAAACCACCAGTTCGAAACCAACCATTCCGAGATCGGGAAAGCGGGGACATACAAAGATGTTCTTTCCGCTTGAGTGGACCGATCCCAGACACGGGAAATAAATCGATCTCCAATGCGTATTCTCAACTGGCACCACGTCCCCCTCTCCATGGGATTTCGGGAGGCCGGCTGATCAATGAATTCGTAATCAAGCCACAGGGATTTCGACATGCGGCACTCCCTTTAGGCGATCCATCGGCAGTGGGTAGTCAGGCGGGTCGAGAGGGAAGCCGTGATAGTGCCCGAGTTCCTGGTTCTCCAGCCTCGCTTCATGCAGGACACCATTGATCCAAACCCAAGCCCGACTGGGAAAGTCACCTCGGAATATCCCCACAGAGCGAGACTGAATGGCCAGACGCAATGCCTCGACAAGCCTTGGCCAATCCTCGTTGCGGTATCTGTCGCACTTCGTTTTGTCAGAAAAAATCGCCGGAGGGCCAAATTGCGAAGGGTAAGTCTTATGTTCGGTGTTCCCTCGCAAGTCGGCTCGCTGAGCAACCTCATCTGGCAAGGGGGCGTGATCGAGCCAGTCGACGAACTGGCCCTGCTTGATCTTTCGTTGATGACTAGGTCGTCTCGGCATACTATGCATGCTAACGCCCCCACTGGACAATACCAAGTAATCCTGGGAAATGCCCTTTCGTTGGCCATTCCTTCTGGGGCACCACGGACACGTGAATAACGACCACAGGCCGGGCATGGCGGCCCGGCCTGTGTGCGATTCATTGGCGGTTGAACTCGACGGAGGTCGAGTGGGCCAGGGAGTTAGGATCGTTCGATCATCGATTGTCGTGGTTTGCTCCGCAAACCCACGTTGGATCGCGGAGCGATCCACGACAATCAGACACTCAATGATCGATTAGTCCTTACTCGGCTGTTTTCTCATCTGCGGGCTTCTCATCTGCGGGCTTGTTGCCTTCTGGCTGGGGCTCATCCGCGTCCCGAAGGCGGCCATCTCCAGGATCTGCGCCTTCCGGACGACCTTCGCGACGGGGGCCACCGGCACCCGGTCTGCGGTCTCCGCCACCGAAGCGGCGTTCCATGTTGGCGCGGGCTTCTTCGCGGTCGATCTGGCCGTCCTTGTTGGTGTCGATCGAGTCGAAGTTTTCCTTCATCCGCCCGGGAGCTTCTTCCTTCGAGATGCTGCCGTCGCCGTTCTTGTCGAGTTGCTTCCACATCTCTTCCGGATTGAAGCGTCCTCCCGCCGGGGCACCATCGGGACGCGGTCCTCGGCCTTCCCCGTCAGGACGTGGTCGGTCCCCTTCGCCACGAGGGGCGGGACGATCCCCTTCCGGACGGGGACGGTCGCCCTCACCGCGCGGGGCAGGTCGGTCCCCTTCGCCGCGATCGGCAGGACGATCCCCTTCGGGACGCGGGCCTCGGCCTTCCCCATCGGGGCGGGGTCGATCCCCTTCACCAGCGGGACGACCCCCACGACCTTCCGGCCCCATGTCGCGACCACCCTCACGGGCAAACGGTGGCGGACCCAGCAACTCGCGAGGATCGAGTGAGCCATCCTGGTTCTGGTCGAGAGCCCCAAACGCCTCCGCAGCCTTTGCGAATTCGTCCTTGCTCAGGCGGCCATCCTTGTTTTCATCGAGTTCATCCAGCAGCGGCAAGCGACCGAAGGGGGGCATCGGCCCGCGACCATCGGGGCCGCGTTCGCCGCCTTCACGACCACGCGGGCCACCTTCAGGCGGACGACGCTCGCCGTCATGACCTTCGCCTTCGGGGCGACGACCTTCCGGTCCCGGTCGATCTCCCTCCGGTCGACCTTCACGCGGACGATCTCCCTCGGGACGACCTTCCCCCCCTCGACCGAACTGGGCGGCGAGTTCTTCGGCCTTCTTGATGTCGATCGAATCGCCACCACCGAGACGCTCCCTCAGCCCCTGAAGCCGCTCGCCCCCTTCGGCAGGGAACTCGTCCTCTGAGACCTTGCCATCGCCGTTCTTGTCCAGTTGCTTGAGCTTCTGGATCATTTCGCCTGGCCCGGCCCCGCGACCGCCCTGGTCGCGCATGGCCTGCATGATCTCTTCGCGAGAGAGTTCGTCCTTACCGGCCTTCTCGAAGGCCCGGTTGAACATCGCGCGGAGTTGCTCGGGTGCCTCAGCCGGGATCTCGCTCTTGGAGAGCTTACCGTCCTTGTTGGCGTCGAGACGCTCAAAGAATTGGCCGGGGTTGACTCGACCTTCCCCGCGTTCACCAGAACCACCTCCCGACTGAGGCTGAGCATCCGGCGTGTGAGCCGCCACGAATTCTTCCAGTGACAGCGACTTGTTCTCGTCCTTGTCACCCTTGCGGAGCATCCGCTCAATGTGCGGGCGAGCCTCTTCCGAGACTTCTTCCAGAGTCAGCTGACCGTCCTTGTTCGTATCGAGCTTGCCGAACAGATCGGAAGGTTTCCCCCCCTCCTGCGCGAAGACACTGGCCACGCAGCACATCGACAGCAGTCCCCAACGGGACCATCGCAACGATCTCATCTTGTCTCTCCCAAGTCGTCAGAACGCAATCCGCGCGTTAGAAAGTGATTGTGGCCGTAGAGGTTCCGTCGACTCAACGCCGAAGTCTCCCCCATCGTTGAACACCCACCAGACCGTAAAGTTCCGCATCAGACGGCAAGTTTTCTACACCGATTCGTGGAGCGTCCTCGTGGAGCGTCCTGATCGACAGATTTCCACTGGAACACCCCCAAACCGCACATTCCAAAAAATCCTCACAAACATCGATTCCATTACAATAGGGAGAACAGGTAAGATCGGGATAGTCGTTCCAACCCTCACATCCGCACCCTCCGAGGCACCATGTTGGCTGAGGAAGACCCCATTCCCGAGCAACAGCCGACCACATCGGCATTCCGCCATGTGATCGAGTCACTGTTGCTGTTGGCCGCGACCGTGCTGGTCTTTCGCACGTTTGTGGCTGAGGGGTATTTGATTTCGACGGGGTCGATGGCCCCCTGCCTGTTGGGATATCATCGGCAGGTGACGTGCCCGACCTGTTCCCACCAGTTCGCCAAGGGGATGTCTCTCGCTGAAGCGGAGGGGAGTTCCTCGATGACTGCCACCGCTGCGGCCAGCGTCGGCGACCCGCATGGCATTTCCGGGACGGCCTGTCCCAATTGCGGACGCACCGGGTTGACGGTCAACAGCCTCCCGAGGAACGAGGGGGATCAACTGCTGGTGAGCAAGCATGCCTTCATGCTGCGAAATCCGCATCGCTGGGAGGTGATCGTCTTCCGCAACCCGAGCGACCCGCTCGAAGCCTATGTGAAGCGAGCGGTCGGTATGCCGGGAGAGGCGATCGAACTCCGCGATGGCGAGGTCTTCGCCAACGGCAGCCACCAGCGGAAGCCCCTCGTCGCCCAACTCGGCACGCGCATCCTGTTCGACGAGCATTCGCACCAACCCGACCCCGAGAACGTCGACTGGGAACCGCGTTGGTCAGCTGAGAAGGACGGGTCGCGCTGGACGCAGACTGCGGAGGGATTCACCTTTGGCGGCACGGACACAAACACTCCGGTCGACTGGTTGGAGTTCCGGCACTGGGTGGTGGCGGGGGGCACGCATGTGTCGCAGGTGACTCTCGCCCAGTGGCCGAAGTCACTCGTCGAGCCCTCGTCTGAGTTCACCTCGCTGGAATATGACAAGGAGCAAAAACTGCTCCGTATGACGGGGGTTCTCTCCGCAGAGGAACTCGATCGCTGGACCAACCGCACCGAGGACGAAGCCTTTCTCAAGGCGATCGAGAAACTCTACTTCCGCTCCCACTACGCCCCGATCTCCGATGATTACGGCTACAACCAGCGGTACGAAGGGGTCACGAACTACCGCGTGCGGGATGTCATGTTGGAGTTCGAACTCGACCAGGTGCCGAGCTCGGGCGAACTGACAGTGCGACTGGCACATGGCCGCACGCAGGTCGACTGCCGGTTCGACTTCGTGGCCAGCACCATGAGCGTGACATTCAACGCCTCGACTGCGAAGACTTCCGAAGTCTCCCAAGACTTCGGAAGTCTGCCTCCCGTGGTTGCCACCCTCCCCCTGCCCCGCAGCTTAAAGTCTGGCTCGCACCAGATCATCGCTTCGGTGTTTGATGGCCAGTTGGTGGTCGGGATCGACGAGCAACCGCTGGGCGAACCGCTTCCGCTTCCCGAGAATCCCGAGGAGCCCCCCGCCCCGTGGGTCGAGCGCGTGGCCCGCATCGGGGCTCAGGGAGCTGCGATCAGCGTGCGGAATCTCCGCCTGTACCGTGATGTCTACTACACCCCCAAGAACGGGGCCGACGGTAAGAAGTTTCAACTCGCCGATGATGAGTATTTCGCCCTCGGCGACAACAGCCCGGTCTCCGTCGACAGCCGCTGCTGGGAATCGCCGGGCGTGCCAGAGCGGTCCCTGATCGGGAAGCCGTTCGTGGTGCATCTCCCGTCCCGCCCCGGTCGAATTGCACTCGGCAGCAAAGTGACCTACGTCCGCGTACCCGACTTCTCCCGCGTGCGGTATATTCGCTAATGTCGAACGACGCTCCGCGCCGTGAGTCACTCATCGGAAGTCTGTGGGCGGCTCTCTAAACTGGTGCGATGTTCTTGGTCAAGTGCCAGTCGTCAACGAGAAATCTCATGGGGATCCCCGCGAACGTCAAAAAGTTCACCCCCGCTGAATACCTCACATTGGAGCGAGCATCCGCGTATCGCAGTGCGTATTTTCAGGGGGAAATCTTTGCCATGGCCGGTGGGACTCCTCGGCACAGCCTGATTCAAACCAATCTGACCGGGGAATTGCGACAGGCGCTGAAGGGCCACCCGTGTACGACGTACAACAGCGATCTGCGGATCCGCGTCGATCGAACCGGGCTCTACACCTACCCCGACGCGAGCATCGTGTGTGGGCCCCTCGAACTCGCTGACAATCAGCAAGATGTCGTCCTCAATCCGACCGTGTTGTTTGAGGTGCTCTCCGACAGCACGGAAGCGTACGATCGGGGTGTGAAATTTGGACACTACCGTCAGATCAAATCGTTGCGAGAGTTTGTCATGGTCTCGCAGGAGGAGGTTCTTGTCGAGCGGTATCAGCGAAACCCTGACAATACCTGGACCTTGATTGAATCGCGCGGCCTCGATTCCCAACTCGACCTGACTTCGGTCGGCATCACGATCCCGCTGACTGAGATTTACGACAAAGTCGATTTCTCGGTCGTCGAAACCGAGGTGTGATCGCGATCCGCTTCGAAGCCTTCGCGTCGCGGCTCAACGGCGGGCTTGATCACTTGTGAGATGTTCACTGACCCTCTCCACATGCAAGGATTGCCCCCCATGCGTCTCTCACTGCTGCTCGGTCTGTGCCTCGCTGCACTCACCCTCGCCACCACGGTTCAAGCCGAGGCCCCGCCGATTATCCCGACTGATGCAAAACTCGAACAACTCTGGAACGAGGGCGAGTTCACCGAAGGAGCCGCCCTCGGTCCCGATGGCTCGATTTACTTCAGCGACATCGCCGATGTGCAGCTCGGGAAGGTCTACAAGTTCGACCCCCAGACCGGAAAGACCACCGTCCACTGCCCTGATAGCCAGAAGAGCAACGGCCTCGTCTTCGATGCCCAGGGCCGGTTACTCGCAGCCTGCGGAGCCAACGCCGGAGCCCGGGCGATCACCGAGATCACGGAGGACGGGAAGGTCAAACCCCTCGTGGAGAAGTTCGAGGGCAAGCGGTTCAACGCCCCGAACGACATTGATGTCCACCCGCGCGGCTGGGTGTATGTCACCGATCCGTTCTATGTCGGGAAGGAGCCGCTCGAACTCGACCACATGAGCGTCTACCTCTGGAAGCCCAAGGACAACTCGGTCACGCGGGTCACGACCGACATCACCAAGCCCAACGGAGTGGCTGTGTCGCCTGATGGGAAGACGCTCTATGTGGCCGAGACCAACAACGGCAAACCGCTGCTGGGCACCTCCGAGTTCGCTGCCTGGCGGATGACGCTCGATGCCTTCCCGATCCAAGACGACGGCACGCTCGGCGTGCGGCGGATCATCGTCGACTTCGGGAAGAACGCGGGGATCGACGGCATGTGTACCGACCAAACGGGCCGCCTCTTCGCCGCCATCCGCAACGAGAAACGCTTCGGCATCGCGGTCTTCGACCCCGCGACCGGAAAGGAACTCGCCTTCGTCCCCACCCCCGAACTCCCGACCAACTGCTGCTTCGGCAGCGGCGACGATCGCCAGACGCTGTACGTCACCGCTGGGAAAGGGTTCTACCGGATCAGGACGGCGGTTGAGGGGCCGCAGTGAACCAGAACCAGCCTCATGTCCTGATCATCTGCGGCCGATTTGCGGGCATCAATACGCCACTACGGTGACGGAGTCCGAGAACTGATGTCGCCCGGCTGGCTGGCGACCACGGAGGCTGGCGGCAGTTCCGGGGCTCCCTCCCGTTGCAACGGGTAGATCACCAGCGGTTCGGCCGCGTGATTCGCCGCTGGATATTTCTCGCGGGCCTTGGGGATGGCTTCGCCGCGGATGACATCGTCGTCCTTGTAGCGATCATGCATCTCGTGGTGGTGGGCGGCTTTCTCCTCATCACCGAGTTGGGTATACAGCAGGTTCAGGCCATAGTGGGCGCGGAAGCTCTCCGTGTCGATCTGCAGAGCCCGCTCGTAGGCGGTGATTGAGTCCCTGATCAGGGACTCGCGCTCGGCCTGTCGCTCGTCGCCTCGAATCTGGCGGGCTTGGTCGAACAGGACGCCGCCGAGTTCCAGCCAGACATCGTCATCCAGGCTGAAGTCGAACTTGCGTTTGACTCGCTCCGGGGAATGACCATTATCGAGGATACTACGGAAGGCCAGCTTGGCGTCCTCTAATTGTCCCTGTTGGCGATTAATTAACCCGCCGAACCAGGCTGCGGTCCATTCGGGAGCGGGCGGGTCTGTGTATTCGCGGGAGCGGTTGAGGGCGGCGGTGGCCTCATCGAGGCGGCCTTCCGAGAGATAAACGCGAGCGAGGTTGAGCGGACCGTCGAAGCGTTTGAGCTTTTCGACTTCGGTGAAGGCGTGCTCGGCCTGGCGGAGTTCGGCGCGGCCTTCCAGAAACAGCCCGATGCCGTAGTCGTTCCACCGCTGCCACACCGGGATCTCGGTCTTCTGTTCGGTCAGAGGCTTGTCGATTCCCTCGACCGGCAGCGTCAGCGTGTCGCTGGCGATCGTCACGACCGGCAGCGGGTTGTTGAATGGCTTCCCCGGTTGGTGTCCCCGCATCGGCTGGTCGCCGGGCTTGGCAGTCCTCGTCACGAAGTCCATGTATTCCTGGTCGAACTTGCGGTACTGGAGTTTGACCTCAATCGTCACATGGTCATCGAGCGTCTGGGGCAGCGTAATGCCGTAATGGGCGACCTGCCCCGCGCCGGGCGGGACTTGGTGATTATAAAGCGGGACGCGAATGTCCTGTGGGTTGCGGCGGTTAATACGGTTGCCGTCGGCATCAAGCAGAAAGACGTTAATGAAGTGCGACCAGCGGTCGACCTCCTGCTTCTCGTCCATGCCGCCGCTCCGACCAATGACCTTCCCGTTGCTGGTGACCTTCACATCGACCCAGATCTCGTTCGAGTCGACTGTCCCTTGCGACAACGGATGACCCATCTTGAGGGTCCGGATCACGGCTTCCAACAAATAGCTCGCCCCCGGCTTCAACGTCGGCAGCGTGGGCCGCAACGGGGCGTGCAGCTTCCCGTCAATCTGGCCGTTCTCCTTGACACCGAAGATGTCGATCCGCGAGCTGCCGACCAGGAACTTCTCATGCCGGGCCACGATGTCATCGTGCCCCTTGAGCCACGCCAGTCCGGTGTTGGCGGCTGGGAATAAGTGGTCATGCACCGACAGCTTGCCCGACTGGTCAAAGTCCTTGGCCCCGAAGTCCTTCGACTCGGCCAGCGGCATATGACACTCCGCACAGTTCGTCTTCGCGACATCGGGATAATAAAAACTCTTCACCCCGTGGCCCGACACGCCCGAGAGCCGATAGCTGTCGTAGTGGTTCTGGCCGCGAACGAACTGGCGATAATGGTTCACTTCATACGGCAACCCGACCTTGTGGCAGGTCGAACAGAACTCGGCGGTCTTGTGATGCGGCTTGAGAAACGTATTCTTGTGGAAGGTCGGCTTGGCCTTCACCAACTGATTGTTGACCCATTGCAGCAGCGGGTCGGTTGACTTCGCGAAGGGATAGTGAATCGGCTCTTCAATGGTGAAGTCAGCGTTCCCGACGGTGCTGTTCACATGCGTAATCGCATGGCAGGTGGTACATGTGATCCCGGCATGAGCCGTCGCGTGCTTCTGCAAGTCATAGTGCGGGTCGTCGAACGCCCCACTGAAAAACGGCACCGGGTCGTGACACCCAGCACACCACCGCGACGACTGCACGTTCCCATCCCGCTTCAAGCCCGTCTCGCGGGTCTCGCGAATACTGGCCAGGTACATCGGGTTATTGAACGAACTCAGCCGATGCGAACTCTGGCTCCACGCCGCATGCACGTCGGCGTGACACGTCTTGCAGTAGTCGTCCATCATCAGTGTATCTGCCGGGATGAAGTTCCCGGTGGCTGTGCGGGCCTGGGAGGGGTGGAAGTATTTCTCCCCTTCCTTCGGCCCCGCGACGTTCCATTGTCTCGGGTCGGTGGAGTGGCTCAACGCAATCGCCACCACCGCCACCGCCACTGCTCCCAGGTATCCCAGCCCGTACTTCCACTGAATCTTCGGTCCGGCGAGTCGGTGCAGAATGTACAGCCACACGCCAAACAGCGGACTGATGACGTGCGCCCAGTAGGCGACCGAGCGGGCCTGCGGCTGACGGAGTTCAAACCCACTCACGCGGAATAGCGCCAACCCCGACAGCAGCACGACAACACTGGCGGCGAGCAACGCGTACCCCACGGCCACTGCCTTGCGATTCTTCCGCCCCAAAGTGTTCTTGAGATGCACCGCACAGAACACAATGAACGGCACGATCAACAACAGCCCCAGCACCAAGTGCCCGAGGAACATGCACAGATAGAAAAAGTTCTGATAGGTCCGCCCCGTCGACCACTCCATCGCCGTGATCGTGGTCAGGTACGCCGAGTTCGCGATCAGCAAGGCCAGCAGCGCCAGCACCGCGTACAACAACTGGCGCAGCTTTGGTCCGACAGCCTTGCGAACCGCAGCCCGCGGAGGGACGCCCGCTGGCAATGGAGGGAACCGGGGAGCCTGGTCACCCGACGGGGGGAGAGCATCGGACATGGAGACACCGCACTCAGGATCCGCCCGCGAGAGAACATTCCGGGCGAAGGAACATGCGTTAATCGTAGCAGTTTCGAGGATGATTCCCAGATGGTCGCGGAGGGTTTGACTTGAGCGGGTGACTTCCTCACCGAAACCGTTTATCCTCGCCGCATCTGCCGAGCTCTCGGTCTCCCTCTGAAGGAACTCCCCATGCTTCGTCGCTCGTTCTATGTTCTGGCTGGTCTCGGTCTCATGGCTTCTCAGATGGCCCAGGCCGCCGATCCGGTGTCGCACCGGTTTCTGGCGGCGGACAAGGGGCATGTGTGCTTGATCGGAGCGGATGGCAAGGTCGAGTGGGAGCACAAAACTAATGTCGATTGCCACGACTTGAGTCTGCTGCCCAACGGCAACATCCTGTTCCCGCTGACCAGTACCGAGATCGTCGAGATGACCCCGGCCAAAGAGGTTGTCTGGCGGTATACCTCGAAGCCGAAAGAGGGGAACAAGGGGCATGTCGAGGTTCACGCCTTTCAACGGCTGGAGAACGGAGTGACGATGATCGCCGAGAGCGGCAACGGTCGTATCATTGAGGTCGACGCAGATGGGAAGATTCAGAAGGAAATTCCCCTGACCCTCGAACATCCCAATGCCCATCGCGACACGCGGATGGTCCGCAAGATCGCCAGTGGCAACTATCTGGTGTGTCATGAAGGCGACGGAGCTGTTCGCGAATACGACGCCACGGGCAAGGTCGTGTGGAGCTACAAGCTCGACCTCGCCGGTCGTCCCCGCAGCGGTGGGCATGGACCCGAGGGGCACGGCACCGAGGTCTTCGGAGCCATCCGTCTCGCCAGTGGCAACACTCTGATCGCAGCTGGAAACGGCAATCGCGTGATCGAAGTCAACCCGGAAGGCCAGACCGTCTGGTCAGTCGAGCAGAAGGAACTTCCCGGGATCACGCTGGCCTGGGTCACCACCTTGCACGCCCTACCCAACGGCAACATCATCATCGGCAACTGCCACGCCGGTGAAGAGAACCCCCAGCTGATCGAAGTCACCCGCGACAAGAAAGTCGTGTGGCAGATGAAGAACTTCGAGGTGTTCGGCAACGGACTGGCCGCCTCGCACATCGTCGACGTGCCAGGAGTGGTGCGGTAGCAGGATTCGTAAGAATTCTGCCGGCCTAGAGCATTTCACCGTTGAGTGTGGAGTGCGAGACGCACATTGCCGTATGGATGGTTGCCCCTATCGGATGTCCACTCGCCCCCTCTTTGTCCCGGCAGGGACACCCGAAAATAGCCCACCGCTTCAGCGGTGGGACCGAGGGATCGCGAACTTCTCAGTCCCGCTAGGGACGACAGAATCTACGAGGGCGGGCGTGGCGGGAGATTCTGTCGTCCCTGACGGGACTGGTCCACTGGGTTCGCGGCGACCACCCACCGCTGAAGCGGTGGGCTATTTTCAACCGTCCCTACCGGGACGAAGAGCAGCTGGGCGGCACGTCCCTGACGGCGGGGTGGCACTGTTGAACAGGCCCGGAAATGGAATGATGGCTGATGTTGGGTGCCACTGGCGGTCGCTTTGGACCGCCAGTGCTTTCGCGTGACACTGTACGCATCATGATCGGACACCGCAAAACCATTCGGCATTTCCACGAGCCAGGTGACCTGCACGAGTTGACGTTCTCGTGCTATCGGCGGATGCCATTGCTGACGAATGATGTCTGGCGAGGCATGCTCTGCCGGTCGATCGACAAGGCAATCGTCCGTTGGAACTTTCGCCTGGTGGCGTTTGTGCTGATGCCCGAACATGTTCATGTGTTGGTCTATCCGACCACTCACCATGTCGAGATTGCTCACCTGTTGTCGGCCATCAAGCAGCCGTACTCCGTCCAGATCAAAAACCTGCTCATCGCGTCCGGCAGTGATCTCGTCAACCGGCTGACTGTGAAGGAACGACCCGGCAAGACGGCCTTTCGGTACTGGCAAGAGGGGCCGGGCTATGACCGCAATCTGTCGAGTCGTAAGGCTGTGTTGGCAGTCATCGACTATATCCATCGGAACCCGATGCGGCGTGGGTTGGTCGATGATGTCGCCCATTGGAAATGGTCGAGTGCCCTCTGGTATGCTTCGGAAACGCGAATCGTCGACCCCGACTTGCCGAAGATTCATGGCCTGCCACCAGAGTTCTTCGATTGAGGTGGCTGGAGAATCGGAGAGAGTTTTCCGAACACCTCGGTCGCCGAAAGCACTGGCGGCCCAAAGCGACCGCCAGTGGCACCCGGCGTTGGGTGCCACCCCAAATCAGCCGTCATTCGGCATCGGGGCCAGTTCAACAGTGCCACCCTGCCGACTTTGGTGGGTTGGCAGTCAGACGCACGCCTTGCCCTTCGAAGTCTCAGGGCGTACCTCCGAGCGATTAACCGAACTTGAAGTAAGAGCTTATGCAGATGGCCAGGAAGAGTCCCGCAGGAATGGCTAACACGCCGAAGAACACGGTGGCAACCGTAGACAGCACGAGGGAGAAACCAGCTCGCCACAGCAAAAACGATGCACCGAAAAAACACCAGACCCCAATCGACAGAATCTCACCCCAGTACATCAGCCCTAAGAATACACGACGGTGGTCCGGTTCCAGGTCTGTTGATACGTACCATCCACCCGCATGATTCATCGCCCAGTAACGAAGTGGTAATGCCAAAACAAATGGTGTAGCCAGCAAAATATAGGCAGCCCATCGCAAACGACCGCGTACAGCGAGGAAATCACGATTTATCGAGGCTAAATCACGACAGACTTGCTGATTTGGAGTCATTGCCCTTGCCACCGACTTTGTTCTCGTTCCCAAGCTCCGGCTCTCATCCTTATACACAACTCGGCCAGGGCATGGTAGGCGGCCCAGGCCAAGCTGAAGTCGAACACGCGGCGGAGGCCGCGCCACATCACTTCGGTGCCGGGAGGGCCGTCGTGTTTGCG